>JANLFK010000008.1 GCA_024655945.1 candidate division KSB1 bacterium | reverse complement strand
ATTGGATATTGCCAAAGCCGCGCGCGCAGTTTGGACATTTACGCAGGCTTGCAGAGGGAACAATTCCTCGAAGATTTCAAGACCCAATCGGCCGTGCTTTATCAGTTGATTGTGATAGGCGAAGCGGTCAAGCGATTGTCCTTTGAGTTGCGTCAGTAACACCCCGAAATCCCGTGGGCGTTGATGGCTGGCATGCGTGATCACCTGATTCACGGCGATGATGTAGTGGATTGGGACGAAGTATGGAGAGCGGCAACGAGAGACGTGCCTGACTTGTTGAACAGGATGGAGCCGTTTTTACCGAAAGAACCTTCGGAAAAAGAGTGAGCCGCCCAACCCGCCGCTGCAGCCGACGCCGCCTTCGGCGGCGCGGCTGACCGACAAGCCGTTGGGTTCCCATAGGACAAGAGAAGAGATGCACATACGTAGATCAGGCACAGATGTCAATGCGCTTGCCCATCTCTTTGCTGACGGTAAGGGAGAAGCATTCCGTTTTGCGCTTGGCGAGTCATTTTCATTTGCTAGCGAGCTAATACGAACTACTCGGAGAGTGAAACCGAACCACGCGCTGGAACTCTGGGACCAAGCAGTTCAGTACAAGCTGCGATTGATCAGTCGCGCAAGAGACCTTTTCGCTGACGGGACAAGTTTGCACCTTGAAAAACAGGATAGCTCGATAGTTTGGCAGTTCGGGTTCTCTATCACAGAATGCCGGCGACGGGGCAAACGACTTTGGACATTGCCCGATGGCATAATAATAACTCCAAGCCAAGTGATCGCGCTCGAATTTGACCACGGCGACAGTGTGGGGAGATGGGCGAGCCAATTACTCAAGGCTGTCAGATCGTTAGCATCAGACCGCATCAACCGGCTGCTCTATTGTTTTTGTATGGACAAAGACTTGCATTCTTCCGGCAACCTAGTTGATCAGCAAGACGCTTTTACAAAGGAGTTTCTAACACTTCTAGACGCCAGCCTATTGGGGAAAAGTCTGGGAATGATTACAGTATTCGCGATGGAGTGGCAAAGCGTGAATCTCATCGAGATAGAAGAGGTCTCCGATTTCTACAAAAGCGTATACATTACCAACGAGAAAGCAAGCCCGAAGTCAAGGAAAATCGCTCACGAGGTGCTACATCAATTACACAAGTCGGAATAGGCAGTCCGGTACTGGTCACATGAAGGAGGAAGGCCGCATCGTCGCAAAAACGATGCTCGCCCAACCCTGCGATCGTACGATCCGCTTTCGGCGGTGATCGAGCGGCGCGAAATCGGTCGTTTTTGGTCTGCTCAAAGTTTCTTGGACTGCGAAGCATAGCGGGCGAGGGGCTCATGCTCGGCGGCCCAAATAAGAACGGCTTGCAGGCAAGACATGGCTTCTGTGGAGGAAGTACTCAAGAAACTGGACTCCCAAGCAATGCCCGATAAGGTGCAAGGTATGGCCAGGTATGGGATGACCGCTGAGCGCCGACTGGGAGTATCTGTCCCAGATATGCGCAGGATAGCGAAAGAGACTGGCAAAGACCATGACCTTGCGCTACGATTGTGGGAGATAGGGATACCTGAGGCAAGGATCGTGGCTTGTCTGGTTGACCGACCTGAGGAGTTGACCGAGCAGCAGATGGATGAGTGGGTAGCGGGTTTCAACTCATGGGATGTATGCGACCAAGTGTGTATGAACCTATTCAGGAGGAGTCCATTGGCCTGGAAGAAGATCATTGAGTGGTCAGAGCGAGAAGAGGAGTATGTGAAGCGGGCTGCGTATGCACTGATCGCCTGTCTGGCCTGGTATGACAAAGAGGCGGAAGACCAGAGACTTGGCGAGCTGTTTCCGGTGATAAAGCGAGGAGCGACAGACGAGCGCAACTATGTCAGGAAGGCGGTAAGTTGGGCGCTACGCAATATTGGGAAGAGGAACAGGAAACTGAACAGAGCAGCGTTGGAGGTGGCAGAGGACATTGGGCAAATGGATACGAGGGCAGCTCGCTGGATAGCTTCAGATATGAAAAAGGAACTCAGTAGCGAGGCGGTGCAGAAGAGGCTAGGCGCGTAAGCCGTATCGTTGTTCGGCGGACTGACCACCTGGGTGGTGGACGGATGACCCAAGCCAGTTCAGTATGAGCAATAAGGCAATCTGGAAGTGGACCGCGATGATCATGCAACCAGAATTCGTTGTGGCTGAGATGGTTGCGGAAGCTCTGGACGAAGTCAGGAAGAAGAAAGGTCTTCCTGCTCTGGAGAGAGTTCGATTCGAAGCCTATCAGGAAGGGCTATCGGCTCAAATTATGCATGCTGGGCCTTATGCTACAGAAGAGGCAACAATAGCCAGGCTACATAGTTTTATCAGAGGAAACGGTTACGAACTAAACGGAAGGCATCACGAGATATACCTGAGCGATCCTCGAAGGACTGCGCCAGAGAAGTTGAAGACGGTGCTACGCCAGCCTATTTGTAGGCGGACCTGAGTTGCCGCCCGAACGCGGCTGGAGCCGATCTTGCTCCCCTCGGCGGCGCAACCGCATGCCGACAGAAAGCCCAAGTGCCAGCCCATTCCGCCGGCCCTGTTGTCTCCCGCCCTGGCACTACCGTTTACTGCAGCTACCAGCCCCCTGCACATCGCAGGATCGAACTACAGCTGTACTACGCGGGCCTGGCGGCTGGCAAGCGACGCATCCACTCGCGTGACCCTTGCACGGGGTCCAGGGTCAAGGAGTTCCCGGGGGACGCCGGTGTTGAAGGCGGCTCCCACCCCACCGGTGCCGTGCTGGTCGCTGCGCACCCATGCCGCTCACTTGGCGATTCGATAATGCCAAGCTGCTCAATCGCCGACATTATGGTGCAGTAGACCGCAACGTCCGGGTGCACTCACACTCCTTGGCCCGGGCTGGACGGCCTCTACAGCGGCGTTCCCCATGGCGATACGCGATGCGGTCGAGGCCATTCCGGCAAGCCACGGTCATTTTTTGCACGAGGAGCTGTCCGACCTTTGCTCCACTTTAACCCCACTTTAACTCCACTCTAATTCCGCTTCTGCTTCACTCGACTTCGCGCGTGGCCCCTGGCCTGCCCTCTCGCGTCGCGGGCCGGTAGTGCTGCCGCTTGCTGTGCCCGCTCGGGGCTCGTAAGCCACGACTTTGGGGCAGGCAGCCTCCGGAGGGTTCTGGGGGCCTGGAAAGAGTCACGCGGGCAGGGCGACCTGGCGGGCCAACCTCGCGGAGCTTCGGCGTTCGTTGGGTAACATTGGCAACCTTGAGTGCCTTCCGTGAGCGCCCGCACGGCCTTGCTTGTCAGCTTGCCCAGGGCTACAATGTGCTACGACAGTAGAGGGAGATTCTTGACCTCTCCAGCACAAGCGACAAATTGCCTTGACTCCCAGGGGAGAGCTTTGTATATTTCGAGTGCGCACCTGGGCTGTCTCTGCCACGCTGTCTGAGGAGCCTCTGCGGTGCGAGTGGTCCCAGATGGCCGGAGAAGCAAGCACATGGCTGTATCCTTGAGCGATTTGCGCGCAGCAGGTGGTAAGCTTTTGCGCACCTCTGGTTACCTCGTGCTCTCCTTGGGACTGGCGGCCATCGTCCTTGCGGCCTTTGTCTTCCTGCCCACCTCGGACCACCGCGCGTTGCAAGGGGGCCCTGTCACGCTCTACTATGCCGACAACATCTCCCGCGCCCACCAGCTCATCATCGACCGCTTCAATGCCGAGTACCAGGGGAGGATCGCAGTGGTACCCATCGACCTTCCCTTCACCAAGTTCAGCACCAATGAGCGGAAGGAGCTCTTGGCGCGCACGATGCGCAGCAAGAGCGGCCGCATCGACATCTTCACGGTGGACATCATCTGGGTGCCGCGTTTTGCCCGTTGGTGCAAGCCGCTAGAGGATTTCTTCAGCGCCGAGGACCGCGCCGCCATTCTTGACCACGCCCTTCGGTCCTGCTATTGGGACGGCCAGCTGGTGGCCATCCCCCTCTACACCGACGTTGGGCTCATGTACTACCGCCAGGACCTCTTAGAGCAGGTTCCCGGCGCCGCGGCTATTGTCGACTCGCTGCGCTCCTCCATCACCTGGGAGGAGCTCATCGCCCTCCAGCGTCGCTGCGATGAGGCAGGCATGCACAACCCGCTGTACATCTTCCCCGCTGACAACTATGAGGGTCTTGTCTGCAGCCTCTACGAGGGGATGGCGGGACAGGGTGCCACCCTGGACGCGGCCGAGACAGTCGATCTCACGCGTCCGGAGGTCACGCGTAGCCTTCAGCTCCTCAGAGACTTGGTGCATCGCTACCACCTGGCGCCCTTCGAAGTGACCAAGTTCGACGAGTACGAAGGCTACCTGTATGCCTTAGAGCACGACGCGCTCTTCATCCGTGGCTGGCCCGGGTTTGTGAAGCACTATCGCAACGCGGTCAAGGACACCAGCAAGTTCCAGTACCTGCGGCTGGCCGCTTTGCCCCACTTTGCCGGACAGCGGCGCGCCTTTGTCTACGGGGGATGGAATTTCATGATCCCCCGCTACTCGAGCAAGACGGAGGCCGCCGTGACCTTCGCCAAGTACTGCCTGCGAGAGGAAAACCAGAAGCTGCTGTTCACGGAGGGCGGCTACATCCCCATCAACAAGGCCGTGTACGCGGACACCGCCTTCATGAGGCAGCATGAGGAATTAGCCTTTTACCTTGACCTGCTCAGCATGGGCGTGCATCGCCCTTACCTTGTCGACTACACGAAGATCTCCGATATCATCGCCTACTACGCGCATTTGGCCATCCGCAACGAGCTCCCTGTGCAAGAGGCATTGCGGCTGGCCACGTCACACATCAACAGCAGACAGGTGCTCATCAAGTAAGAGGGGTAAACAATGGCAGGCGCTCCCCACCGCTTGCTCGCCAAGGTGCGCAAATATCACTTCCAGTTGCGTCACCTCACCGTGGCCTTTGCCGTTCTGGTGCTCTTCCAGCTCTTCGCCACGGTAGCACAAAAACGGGCCGTCAAGGGGTTCCTTTACGACACCCAGGAGTGGTACCAACGCGATTTTGCCGAACGCCAGGCGAACCTCACCGCCTCCGCCTTCGAGTTGGTGCTGGAGACTGCCTTGCAGAACCGCCGCCTTGAGGAGACGAGCGTCAAGAAGGTCGTGCAGGCCTTCAACATCATCCTCAGCCAGCAACTTCTCCAGCAGCATGTCCAGGAGGTGTGCATCCTGGTCTCTGATGGGCCCCGGGTAGTGCCCATCGACAATGGGCATGTGCTGTTTGAGTACGTGGTCGGCCACACTGCCCATTTGCCGCCAGACCGGCCGCACCCCCGGGCGGTAGAGCTCTATCAGCAGCTGGCGTCCCAGCTCATCTCCTCCGAGCAGACCCTCAGCCGTGTGGAGGGCGGGCAGAACTTTCACGTCTTTGTGCCGCTCGTGCCCAAGGGTGAATACTTTGGCGCTCTGTACATGCTCAGCACCCCGCAGTTTCATTTGGTGAGTGCAGAGATCCTGGCGGGCTACAACGAGACCGGCCTCATTTCCATTGCTCTTATTCTGTTGGGTTTTCTTGCCATGTTCTATATCTCCTCCTACACAGTTCGGGAAAGGGACGAGGCGCAACAGCTCCTCTTTCAAGAGCGAGAGCGGCAGATCCGCGAGCACATGCACTACCAGAAGGAGGCCCTTTTTGCCAAGCGCATCTACCACACCCATCACAAGGCAGAGAAGGTCATGGGCTTCATCAAAGAGGACTTGGAACTGCTCTCCCCGGCGAACATCGAGCAGGTGCGCGAGCGGGTGCGCAAGTACGCCAACTTTATCTCCCGGGTCATCTACGACATGAAGTGGTACGAGCCCCCGCTGCACACGGTGCGCAATCCTGCGTTCCGCACTTCGGTCAACGATGTGGTGCGCTTTGTGGTGCAGAACATCTTCTTGCGCCTCCCCTCGGGCCAGCAACAGTTTCACATCGAGCTGGACCTGGACGAGCGCGTGCCGCCGGTGGCCATCAACGAGTTCGTGGTCTGGGAAATCATCGAACCTTTGCTGCAAAATGCCATCGACCACAGTGGCAACGACCATTTGGTAATCCGGGTGAGTTCCTCATATCAAGCCGACCAGCGGCGGACGCTGCTCACCATTGCCGACAATGGGCCGGGCGTGCGCCAGGACCTCCTCGAACCGGACGAACGGGGCGTGCGCCGCCTCTTCCTGGAAAACGTGACCACCAAGAGCAACCAGGGCAACTCCGGTTACGGCTGCTACATCGCCCACGAGCTATGCACGCAGCGCTGTGGCTGGGCCATTGACGTGGAGAACCTGCCCGAAGGCGGGTGCCAGTTCACCATCGTCATACCACACGAGGCAGTAGATGAAACTTCCCACCCACGAGCCAATTAGGGTCCTCCTCATCGAGGACGAGGACTATGACATCAGGCGCATTCAGCGCACGTTGCGCCCGGTGGCAGACCGCATCCAGATTGTCGACACCGTGTCCAACGGCAAGGTGGCGGTAGACCTGCTCACCCAAGGGAGCGACTATGACGTGGTGATCATGGACTACCAGATTGCCGGCGGTCTGAAGGGGGAGGCGCTGGTGAGCAAGCTGCGAGAAGTAGACCCCACCGTGCAAATCATCGTCATCACCAAGATGACCACCAATGTGACCGATTTCGACTTTGCCAATAGCCTCTTGGAAGCCGGGGCGATGTGGTATTGCACCAAGTACCCCTATGACATCGAGGAGTTCATCTACCAGCCCACCGATTTTGTGCTGAGCATCTTCAATGCCTACGAGAGGCGTTTGCTGGAGAAGGCGCGGCGCCGCGCCGACACCCGGCTGCAGAACACCATCCAGGAGATTTTGGAAAGGAAGCAGATCATCGGGGTGTCGCGGGCCATGACGGAGCTGCGCCAGGCCATACGACGCTGTGCCGAGACCGACGCGGTGGTCTTGCTGCGCGGGGAATCGGGCACGGGCAAGGAGCTCATCGCGGCTAACATTCACTACCTCAGCCGCCGGAAGAGCGAGCCCTTTGTGCCAGTGAATTGCGGCAGCCTGCCGGAACAGTTGATCGAAAGCGAGCTCTTCGGCTACGAGAAGGGCTCCTTCACCGGGGCGATGGCGCGCAAGAAGGGGCTCTTTGAGGTTGCGGACAACGGTTCGCTTTTTCTGGACGAAATCACCGAAATTCCCTTAGCGGCCCAATCCACTCTGTTGCGCGTGATTCAAGAGGGGGATATTGACAAAATCGGTCGAACCGCCAGACACAAGGTGGACGTGCGCATAATTGCCGCCACCAACAAAGACTTGGAGCGGCTGGTGCGCGAGGGGCGGTTCCGCGAGGACCTCTACTATCGCCTCAACGTTCTGTCGATCACCGCTCCGCCCTTGCGGGAGCGCCCGGAAGACATCCCTGTGCTCATCGACTACTATCTGCGGCGTTTCAGTGCCGACATGGGGCGGCCCGTCCCGCACCTCGAGCAAGCCGCGCTCCGAGCCTTGGCGGCCCATAGCTGGCCAGGCAATGTGCGCGAACTGCAGAACGTGCTGCAACGTCTCCTGATCAATGGCGGTGCGGTCATTACCCTTGGCGATGTGCAGGCGGCCTTAGGGCCGCACGCCGCCTTGCAGCAAGGCGAGCGCCAAGCGCGGCCCTGGCCCTGGGATGCGCAGAACATCATGCCGCTGCGGGAGATGGAGCGGCAATTCCGGCGCGAATACCTGCGCTTCGTGCGCAGTCAGACCACCTCAGATGCGCTGGCCGCACGGAAGTTGGGATTGGCGCCATCCAACTTCCATCGCCTCTGCAAGGAGCTCGGGCTGAAGTAGAAGGCCTGTTGGCGCTCGCCATTCTCCTGGGGATAACAGCCATTATCACCGTGATAACTCGCCCTCTTGTCGTTACCTCTGGATTATGCTGCTAACTGCCACATTTTCAAGCCGACCCAACCGCCCATTGCCCTGGCCCAAATCTTGTAAGGGCGGAACAGGATAAAGTTCTCCCGTATGGAGGTCCTGTGCCAAGGGTTCGCCGTTGGACTTTCCTGGCCGTGGCGGTTAGTTTCTGGCTGGTGTGGTCGGCGCCAGCCAGCTCTTTCCTCCGCCAGAAGGGGCGGGTGATCGTCGACGCCACCGGGCAGGAAGTGCTACTGCGTGGGTTCGGCCTTGGTGGATGGCTCGTCCCCGAAGGCTACCAGCTGCACATCCCCGGGTTTGGCTCCCCTTCTTTCATCCGCAATCGCATCGCCGATCTGCTTGGCGAAGCACAGACCGAAGAGTTCTTTCGCCTGTACACGGCAAACTACGTCACCGAAAAGGACATCGCCCAGATTGCCGCCTGGGGATTCAATTCCGTCCGCCTGCCGTTTCACTACCGTCTGCTGTGGGAAGGAGACCATTTTCGCGAGGAGGGATTTCAGCTCCTCGACCAGGTAATTGCCTGGTGCAAGGCGCACGCCCTTTACCTGATTCTGGACATGCACTGCGCGCCTGGGGGGCAGAATAAGGATAACATTAGCGATAGCGACGGCGTGGAGGCTCGCCTCTGGACCGACCCTGCCAACCAGGACCTGACTGTGGCGATCTGGCGGGCCATAGCTGCTCGCTATGCCGAGGAGCCATGGGTCGGGGGATACGACCTCCTCAACGAGCCGGTGCTCCCGACCGGCCACGCAAGCAGCGAGCTGCGCCTGCTCTACATGCGCCTGGCCCAGGCAATCCGCGAAGTGGATAACAACCATCTGCTGTTCATCGAGGGCAACTGGTACAGCACCGACTTTACCTCGCTGACTCCCCCCTTCGACGGCAACATGGCCTATGCTTTCCACAAGTACTGGAACGAGAACAGCAGAGAGGCGATTCTGCCATATCTTCGCCTTCGCAGCCACTACAACGTGCCCTTGTGGCTTGGCGAGACGGGCGAGAACTCCAATGTCTGGCTGCGCGACTGTCTGCGCTTGATGGAAGAGGAGGGCATCGGCTGGAGCTGGTGGACGCACAAGAAGGTGGAAACCACTACTTCTCCGTACTCGGCGCCAATTTCGCCGCTCTACCAGCGGGTACTCGACTACTGGGCCGGCACTGCCAGCAGGCCGTCGCGCGAGTATGCGGCCGTTGCCCTCATGGAGATGGCGCGCAGCCTGCGCATTGACAGCTGCCAATTCCGACCCGACATCCACGATGCGCTCACCCGGCCCGACCACGACGCACGGGCCATCCCGTTGCGCGCGCACACCCTTCCCGGCGTCATTGGTTGTGCCGACTATGACCTGGGCGCGCTGGGCGTGGCCTACTACGATCGCGACTACCAGAACACCGGTGGACCTGGAGGCCCACGCTGGAACAGGGGCGGGGCCTACCGCAACGACGGGGTGGACATCGAGCCCTGCAGCGACCCCGGCGGCCCGCCCTACAGCTTGGGGTGGTTAGAGGCAGGCGAGTGGCTTCAGTATACGGTGACAGTGCTCCTCGCCGGCGACTATGAAGTGAAGGCACGGGTGGCCGCACCCAGTGGCGGCGGTGCTTTCGAACTCCTCCTGGACGGTACTCCTATCACCAGCAAGGTGGGTGTCGCTGCCACTGGTGGCTGGCAGCAGTGGACGGACATGGACTGCGGCCAGGCCTCCCTGCCCGCTGGAGAACATGCGCTGGTTCTCAGCATCGCCGCAGGCGGCTTCAACATTAGCCAGCTGGTTTTCAGCTTTTTGGAAAGCGGCGCCGGCCAGGGAAGCCGCTTCGAGCGAGTCACGGACAAGGTGAGCTGGACCCGCTGCCACCCCAACCCTTTTGCCGAGCGCACCGCCTTCTCTCTTCTCGTGCTCCAGCCGGAGCGCGTGGCGCTGCGCATCTTCAATATCAACGGCGGCCTGGTCACCACGATTGTGGACGGCACGCTCCCTGCGGGCCACACCACCCTGGTCTGGGACGGCACCGGCTCTGGCAAGCAGCGACTCGCCTCGGGCCTGTACTTTGGACAACTCCTGGTGGGCGATGTCGGGCGGTGCACACCTTTAGTACTGCGACGGTAGTATGCCATGCCGCTACGGGTGTGCACATCCTCCGTTGTAAGGATTGTCGGGGTGCTCATGGCCCTCTCTCTGGGGACCATGCTGGCAAGTCCATTGCGGCGAGAGTCGGGGGTAGCTATTCGCCACCGCTGCGGCTTTACCGCGCCGTACGTGGATCGCGCCGGCAACCTCTGGCACCCGGACCAGCGATACGCCCCAGGGAGCTGGGGCTTCCTGAGCCCTGGAGTGGGCGTGGCCTCCACTGCCCATGCCATCGCTAATACCGAAGACGACCCGCTCTATCAGACGGAGCGTTACGGTCCCGCCATCGCCTACCGCTATGACGGCCTGGATAGCGGGCTCTACTCAGTCACTCTTAAGCTTTGCGAGATCTATTGGACAACCCGCGGCAGTCGCGTCTTTGACGTGGCCATCAATGACCTCCTCTTCTTAGACAACCTGGACATCTTCGCCTTGGTGGGACACGACGTTGCCTTGGACACCTGCTTTACCACCTGCCCGGAAGGAGGGAGCATCACCATCGCCGTACCGGCAGTAGACGCCGATTATGCGAAAATAGCGGCCATCGCCATCACGCCGACCGTGGGCGACGACGTACCGCCCCTTCCCCCTGAGGGGGTGCAATGTTCCTCTGTTCCTGAAGGGGTACGTATCAGTTGGCGGCGCAACGTGGAGAACGATATCCGAGGCTACCGCCTGTTTCGTGCTCTTACGCCTGCCGGCCCTTATGAGGCCTGCACCACCGGCCTCATCAAGGCCCCCACGCCCGTGTTGGCTTATACCGATGGCGAGGTCCCGCCAGGGACGACCGGGCACTACTTCGTGAAGGCAGTGGATGCCTCGGGCAACGAAAGTGCCCCTTCCGCCGTGGTGGTAGGCACAAGAGCCCGCGCGCCGCGAAGCATGTGGCCAGTGCCTTCCTGTGCGTGGTCACGGCCGCTTGGCGACTATCCCCGGGGCGCTACAGGCAGGACCAAGAGGGGCGTACCCTTGGGTGGCGTGGGTGCCGGCAACTTTATGTTCAATCTGTGCGGCACCTTTGGCCCCTGGGAGTTCAAGACCGGCGTGCACGAAGAGAAGTTCTTGCCCCAGGGGGCCTTCCACCTGTTTGAGAAGATCCCCGGGCAAGCAGCGCGCGCGCGTACCCTTGCCACCGAGGGTCTTCTGCCCGCCTGGTCAACCCTGAACCAGGGCGATGGGCGCTACTATGCCCTCTACCCGCAGGCGTGGTTTGACTTCTATGGCAACCTGGCCGACCTGTCCCTCAAGCAGTTCAGCCCCATCATCCCGCACAACTACCGCGAGACCAGCTTTCCCGTGGGGGTCTTCCAGTTTCGGGCGGCCAATCCCGGCGCCGACACTTTGGAGCTCGCCCTGATGTTCACCTTCCCCAACGCGGGTTATGCCGACGAGGTGCGCACCGGCCTGCGCACTGCGGTCGAGGCGGAAGCAGAGCTCATCGGGGTGGTGCTCCGCGCCGAAAGCCCGCTCAACACTTCTGTAACCCAAGGCAGCGAATGGTGCATCGCCACCCGCAAGGAGCCCGGCTGGACGGTGAGCGTCTGCCCCTCCTGGAACGGCTCGGGAACCGGCGCCGACATCTACGACGACTTTGCCGACGGCAGGCTCAGCGGCGTGGCTCTGGATGGCTCCGGCTCTGCCGCCGCGGTAGCGGTCAGCCTGAAGCTGGCCCCCGGGGACGAAGCCACCGTGCCCTTCGTGCTCACGTGGTACTTCCCCCGCGTGCGTTTCGGCGAGGGCACCGAATGGTACCGCCGCTACACAGAATATTTCGGCACCGAAACTGGCCACTCCTTTGCCGTGGCCCGCGAGGCATTGGCAAACTTGGCGCAGTGGGAGGCAGAGGTCGACCGCTGGCAGCGGCTGATCGTCGACAATCCCCACTACCCGCAATGGCTCAAGCAGGCCGCCCTCAACGAGCTCTATTACGACACCTTCGGCGGCGTCTTCTGGGAGAACGGCTGCATCACCCGTCCTGCCGAGTCGTCGTACGGTACCCTGCCTGCTGACGACCACAAGTACTTTTGCATGGAATGCCAGGCGTATCCCATGTGCGAGACTTTTGACGTGCGCCACTACGAGTGTCGCCACTATCTTGAGCTGTGGCCGGAGATCGAGCGCGACGTGCTGCGCTGGTTTGCCGACTATATCGCCAATGACCCGGAGGGGAAGGCCCCGCACGACGCCGGCATGCCTGCGCAGGACCCCTTCTTCCGCTTCAGTGGTTATGGGGGCGACTGGCAAGACATGCCCAGCAAATTCATTCAGCAGGTCTACGCGTACTACCGCAAGACGGGCGATCAGGCCTTTCTCAACTTCGTGTGGCCGGCCTGCAAAAAGACCTACCGCTACATGAAGACCAAGGACGCCAATGGCAACACCCTTCCTGACCATGGGAACACGACCTACGATACCTGGGGGTTCGTGGGAGACAACCTCCTCTGCGGGGGCCTGTGGGTCGGCGCCTTGCAGGCCATGGCCCGGCTGGCGGCAGCCGTGGGGGAGACAGGACTCAAGGCGGAAGTGGAAAGAGCCCTGGCCGTGGCAAAGCAGGTGCTGGACAACCTGTTCTGGCAGGAGGAGCTGCACTACTACCGACTGGATGCCCATTCTACGGCCATCATGGCAGACGGACTCAATGGCCAGCGCTATTGCGAGACCACGGGCCTGGAGCCCATTCTGCCTCCCGGCCGCGTCGCTTCCCATCTCCACCAGGTGTTCGAGCGGTGTGTCGCGCCGTTGGCCGATTACACCGGCGACGGCATCGGCGACATGGGGGCCGTGAATGGTCGCAATGCCGACGGCAGTCCTCTCCCCTCTGGACAACCCAACGAGGTGTGGACCGGCTCTTCTTATTTCGTCGCGGCAAGCATGTACCACTGGGGCAAGGAGCTCGGCGACGAAACTCTCATGCAGAGGGCCTTGCAAACGGCCTATGGCGTGTACTATCAGACGTGGGTGAACGAAAGGACAGCCTACCTCTTCAACACGCCGGAGGCCTGGCATTATGCCGATCCGGCGCAGTACCGCGCCGAACAGTATCAGCGTCCGCGCGCCGTGTGGGAGCTCCTGCTGGAGATCGCCAATCCTTTCGACACCCTCTCTACTGTCGTCGAAGAGGTAGGAGGATACCGCGGCGTAGCGCGCGAGCCGACGTTACAGCAGAACTGGCCCAACCCCTTCAATGCGGGCACGGTGATCGCCTATCACCTGCCGGAGGAAGGGCATGTGGTCATCACCGTGCACACCGTGGCCGGCCGGTTGCTTGGGGAGTTAGTCAACGCCACACAGCATGCGGGGTCCCATCGCGTGTTGTGGGACGACCCGGCACCCAGTGGGGTGTACTTCTGCCGGCTCTGGGTAAGGACGGCGACGGGGGAGGCTGTCAAGACGATGAAAATGGTACGTCTCAGGTGAGGCAATTTCGGCAGGCACTCTTCTGATCAGGAGGAAGGGATGAGATCACCGCAGGCGCTGCTACTCGTCTTGGCCCTTGGAACCGTGACCATGGCAAGGACGGCGACTCCCGGCGCTGGGCCCAGCCCAATGGTGAGCACGCTCCTGGCACAGATGTCGTTGGAAGAGAAAGTAGGCCAGATGACCCAGATCTCTTTGGAGCTGGTGTGCAAGGGCTACCCTCTGACGCAGGAGCCGCTGGAGATCGACCTGCCCAGCCTCAGGCGCGCCCTTCTGGAGTACCACGTGGGGTCGATACTGAACGTGGGCACCTCCGCACACCCCTTGGGGCGCTGGCAGGAGATCATCACCACCATCCAGGATGTGGCGACCAAAGAGACGCGCTTAGGCATTCCGGTCATTTACGGCATCGACGCCGTCCACGGCGCCGGCTACACGCTCGGGGCGACGCTCTTCCCGCAGCATTTGGGCATGGCCGCAACCTGGGAGCCGGAGCTGGTGCGCAAGGAGGCGGAGATAACGGCCTACGAAATTCGTGCCTGCGGCATTCCCTGGAACTTTAGTCCGGTGCTGGATGTTGGGCGGCAACCGTTGTGGCCGCGCCTGTGGGAAACCTTCGGCGAGGACCCCTATCTGGCTTCGGTCATGGCAAAGGCCTACGTGGCCGGCCTGCAGGGCAGCGATGGTCGCCTGGACGTTCACACACGGGCTGCCGCCTGCGCTAAACACTACTTGGGCTACAGCTTTCCACTCACCGGCAAAGACCGCACCCCGGCCTGGATTCCCGAACGCATGCTGCGCGAATACTTCCTGCCGCCATTTCAGGCGGCGGTGCAGACCGGGGTGAAAACCGTGATGGTGAATTCCTCAGAAATCAATGGCCTCCCCGTGCACGCCAGCTCTTTCTACCTGCGCGACCTTCTGCGCAGTGAACTGGGGTTTCAGGGCGTGATCGTCTCCGACTGGGCTGACATCAGAAATCTCCATGAGCGGGACCGCGTCGCCTCCACTGCCAAGGAGGCCGTGCGCATGGCCGTCATGGCTGGCGTCGACATGAGCATGGTCCCCTTGGACTATAGCTTCTACGAGCTCCTCTTGGAGTTAGTGCGCGAGGGCGCTGTGCCCGAGACGCGCATCGACGAAGCGGTGGGGAGAATCTTACAACTCAAGGCCGACCTTGGCCTGTTTGCAAATCCGTATCCGCCAAGAGAGGGGTCAGGGCGCTTCGCTTCGCCCGAGTACCGGCAAACCGCCCTGCGAGCAGCCCGCGAGTCCATCACGTTGCTCAAGAATAGTGGCAAGCTCCTTCCTCTCTCTCCTTCGACGAGAGTGCTGGTCACCGGGCCAACGGCCGCCAAGCGCTCGTGCTTGAATGGCGGCTGGACAATCACCTGGCAAGGAGACCGTGAGGAACTCTACCCGAAGGACACGCCCACCATTCTTGAGGCAATTGTGGCCATGGCCGGCCGCGAGAGAGTGACATACCTGCCAGGGGTCGAAGTGCACCGCGACAGAGACATCAAGGCAGTGGTGAAGGCAGCTCGCAAAGCCGATGTAGCCATCGTCTGCCTCGGCGAAGACCCGTACTGTGAGACGCCCGGAAACATCTCGGAGCTGACCTTACCGGAGCCCCAGCTCCGCCTGGTCGCCTCATTGGCGGGGGCGAAGGTGCCCGTCGTCGTGGTGCTGGTGGAGGGGAGGCCGCGCATCATCACCAGCATCGCCGACAAGGCGGCAGCCATCCTCGTGGCTTACCTGCCGGGGCCGCAAGGAGGGCAGGCCATCGCCGAGGTCCTCTTTGGCCTGGTCAATCCTTCGGGCAAGCTCCCCATCACCTACCCACGCGCGTGCAATGACCTGACGCTTTACGACCACAAGCACAGTGAGAATGCCAATTCCTTCAATCGCTACCATCCGCTCTTCCCGTTTGGCTTTGGCATCAGCTACACCTCGTTCGCCTACACCGACCTCATTCTGGACAAAGAGAAGTTGCCGCGTGGCGACTCCTTGACCGTGACCGTCACCGTGCAGAACGTGGGCCAGAGAAGCGGGAAGGAGGTCGTACAGCTTTATCTCAGCGACCTATACGCCTCGGTGACGCCCTCGGTGCGGCGCCTGAAGCGTTTCGCGAAAGTGGACCTCAACCGGGGAGAGAAGAGAACCGTGCAGTTTACTCTCCACGAGTCTGATTTGAGCTTCATCGGCCTTGACAATCGGCCGACGGTGGAGCCTGGGGAATTTGCCGTGCGTGTCGGGAACCTGGAGCGTACCTTTGTCCTGGAGTAAGTGCTTGCCGATCGACGTCTGGCAACGTGGCAGGCATGGCAGCGACTTCGCCCTGCCTGGGAGCGCCAGACTTAATGATGAGCGGCCAAGTCGCAACGCAACGGAGCATGCGACGGTGACTTGTCCATGAATTTGGCCCAGCTGGACATGGCCTTTGTCGGCACCTACTTCGTCGTGCTGCTGGTATTGGCGTGCTACTTCTCGCGGCGCGAAAAGACCAGCACGGACTATTTTCTGGCAGGACGCGGGACGGGGTGGGTAGTGATCGGCGCGTCTCTTTTTGCCTCGAACATTTCCAGCGAGCACTTTGTCAGCTTGGCTGGTTCTGGGGCAAGCCGCGGCCTGGCCATAGGCCACTTCGAATGGCAGGCCTGCCTCGTGCTCCTCGCGCTGGGCTGGGTATTCGTACCCCTCTATCTCAATTCGGGCGTCTCCACCACGCCTGAATTCCTTGAGAAGCGCTACGGCAGGGCCAGCCGCATCTACCTGAGCAGTGTGTCCATCGTGGCATATGTGCTCACGCGCATGTCGGTCATCCTTTTCGCGGGCAGTCTCCTGCTTCGCCAGATGGTGGGCTGGAACATGGCGACCTCTGCCGTGGTTATGGCGTGCGTGGCCGGCATCTATTCGGTGGCAGGCGGGCTGAAGGCCATCGTGCATCTGGACGTGTTCCAGTCGGCGGTCCTGCTTGCTGGGGCAGCCCTCCTGACCATGTTCGGGCTGCGCGAAGTGGGCGGCTGGCATGGGCTGCAACACAGGGTGCCGCAGGAGTTCTTCCACATGATGAAGCCGCCCTCCGATCCCGATTTCCCGTGGACAGGGATCCTGCTGGGTGCACCCATCCTCAGCATCTGGTACTGGTGCACGGATCAATACACGGTGCAACGGGTACTGAGCGGCAGGAACATCGACCAGGCAAGGAGCGGTGCGGTTCTGGCAGGGTTCCTCAAGATCCTCTCCGTCTTCGTGCTGGTGCTTCCCGGCCTAGTCGCTCACGCGCTTTCGGGCGACTCGGGCTTGGGGGCTCGAGCCTATCCGGTGTTGGCAACTTGCACTCTTTTGCCGCCTGGCGTCAAAGGAGTGGTTGTGGTGAGTCTCATGGCTGCCCTCATCAGCTCCCTTGCCAGCTGTTTCAACAGCAGCTCGGCCCTCTTCACACTCGATTTCTACCGTCAGTTCCGGCCGCAAGTGACCGAGAAGGAGCTGGTGCTAGTCGGCAGGCTGGCCACCACGGCGCTGGTCATCCTGGCCATTCTCTGGGTGCCCTTCATGCGCTACATCAGCTTGCAAATCTTTGCCTTTCTGCAGAGCGTGCAGGCCTATGTGGGCCCGCCCATAGCGGCTGTGTTTGTCGTCGGCATTCTCTGGCCGGGCGTCAACGCCAAGGGGGCCATCTGCTCCCTGTGCGGGGGTGCAGTGGCCGGCGCCCTACGCCTTGTTCTGGAACTGCTGCACAAAGCTGGGCACCTCCGGTGCGCCCCGCTGGAGCAAGTGGCCAAGATCCACTTCTTGCACTTTGCGGCTCTGCTGTTTGCCCTATCAGCCATCGTGCTGGTCGGTGTCAGTCTGTCCACCGGGCAGCGTCCGGCCCATCTTAGCAGCGGATTGATGTCTGTACCAGCCGGAGTGCTTGCCAGCCAACATGCCGGCGCTGGCAACAACTGCAATCACACCCGGCACCGGGCAAATATCGCCTTTTCGGTATTGTTGGTCATAACAGTGCTTTTCCTGTACTCGCGCTTTCTGTGAGGAGCGATGAGACGCCACATAGCCACAGCCCTGGTCAGTGCGATGGTCGGCGCGGCCGCCTGGAGCGCGGCAGTAGCCGGCGGCGAGATACGCTTCGGCTGCATTCCGGCCAGTCCGGAGGTGGGGCAAGAGTTTCAGGTGGTGGTCTGGGCAAGGGGTTTTCCGCGTCTGGTGGCGATTGACCTGCGCTTAGCAATCGATACGCTGGCGGTGCAGGTGCGGGGCATCGAGCCCGTGGCGCTGCGCCGTTTTGACTGGGTGCGGTGGAAGGCAGTGGCTGACCCAGGGCCCTCGGTGACCGCGCTCATGCTGAGCAAGGCCACTACCGGTGTCGCCCTTCCCGACGGCGACACTCTCGTGGTGCTGCGCTGCCTGCGCGTGGGCGCCCAGGCGAGCAGCGTGGGTCTGCGCACTGGCTACCCCGTGGCCATCGACGAGGCGTTGCGAGAGTCGCCGTGCGGCGTGTTCCCTGCGGTGATTGCCCAGGCAAGCTCTGTTGGGCAACAAGAGGCAGAGGCAAGGGAGACTCTGGGCGCGGCGGCTTTCCCCAATCCGTGCAAGGGGGTCGTCGTGCTGCGGGTGACGGGCGTGCCCGAGGCAGGCTCGGCTCGCTGGTCGCTCTACGACGCCCTCGGCAGATTGGTGTGGGAGCAGGCAGATCCGGTGACCCCGGGTGGAGCACGACTGCTCTGGTACGGTGTGGATGCCTCCGGGCAACCGTTACCTGCCGGTACCTATTTCTATCGCCTGAGAATTGGGGCAAGGGAGCTCAGAGGAAAATGCGTGCTGCTACGATAGCGGTCTTCAGCCAGCTGATAGGCGCTGCGCTTTCGCTGGCCGCCCCACAGCTCGCCGGGCGGGTGACCGGTTTAGGGCACAGGCCTGTGTCCGACGCCACGGTGGTGCTGCTGCCAGACTTTGCCCTGGCCAGGACCGATTGCGCCGGCTGCTACACGCTCAGGCCGCCAGGACCCGGCGGCTTCCTGCTGCACGTCTCTGCTCCCCACATGCTCGCCGAGCGGCGGCAAGTGAGGGTGGATCGAGGGAGCGCTGTGCTCGACGTGCAGCTTGTCCCTGGCGACGAGAACGCTGACGGCCGCCTGGACCTGTGGGACGCCATAGCGCTGGTGCAGCGCCTCGGCCCGGTTGCAGCCAACGACCCTCTGGACGCTGACGGCGACAGCGCGCTCTCGGTGCAGGACCTCGAGGCGTGGTACGACACCTGCTGGCAAGCCGAAGGCCATTGGCGCTCCTTTGTCCTCCTCGATGACGCCGAGCATACCGGCCCGGCGGTCGTCTACCCGCCGCAGGGACGATGGCAGACGCACAAAGACCAGGGATCGACGACGCTGCCTGCGCCAGGAGTCGCGGTGGGGCCGAGCGCCGGGGGCTATCTCTCCTCGCGCGCGTATCAGTTTCGCTATGTGCTTGGCTCGACAGTCCAGTATCCGTTTGCCTTGATCAGATTCCTGTTTGGACAGAACGACCAGGTCACCTTCGATGCCCGCGGTTACGAGGGCCTCATCGTCGCCCTCAGAGGAGAGGGGCAGCCGCTCATCGTCTCTCTGAAAGCCGCCGTCACTTCAGATGACTGGGCCGAATACTTTGTGCGCATCCCTGAGGTGTCGAGGGAGTGGCGAGTGTATGAATTCGACTTCCGGCAGGATTTCCACCAACCCTCCTGGGGCCAGCGCGAGGGCATCGACGATGTTCTTGACACCCTGCAGGCCGTGCAGTTCAAAGCCGACGAAGCTTCCCGGGATAGGGCAGTTACCCTGTGGATCGACAATCTCCTCTTGTACGGGCGCCTGTACGAGCCACCCAGCACCCAGGTGAGAGTGCGCCTCACCGAGCAAGGGCAGCCACTTCCGGCTGCGGTCGTCACCATCGACGGGCTGGACTGCCGCCGCCGGGCGCTGAGCGACCTCAGGGGGGAGGTGCTCTTCCCGGCAGTTCCGGCGGGCTCCTACCTCCTCTGGGCTTGGCGCCCCGGCTACGCAAGCGACACACTGGCGCTGCAAGTCGAAGGCCAGGAGCGGCTCGATGTGGGCCCGCTGGCTGTACGACGGCTTGTGCCAGTGCCGAAGCCTCTTTCATGCGGCCCGGTGCGCGTGGCAAACGGGCGACTGGAGGTCGATTTCGACGGCGACACAGTCTATGAGCCCTTTGTCATCAAAGGCGTCGGGTACTCGCCAGTGCCCATAGGGAGCTGGGGCGATCTGGTCTATCCGGAACGGGTGTACGCAAGAGACATGCCACTGCTGCACACGATGAATTGCAACGCCATTCGCACGTGGGGCAAGGCGGAGCAGCTCCTCCTCGACCAGGCAGGCCTCTGCGGCATCAAAGTGCTGGCCGGCTTCTGGGTGTCCACCGAAGCAGACTTTTTTGCACCGCGCGAACGCATGGCAATCATCGAAGAATTCGAGCGGTACGTGCGCAGCATCAAGGACCACCAGGCGCTTTTGGCGTGGTCGTTGGGCAACGAGCAAAACCTGACCAATGGCGACAACTGGGCCTGGTACTCCCTGGTGGAGGACCTGGCGGTGACTGCCTTCCTTGCTGAAGGGGCAAGTTACCATCCGGTTGCCTGTCCCAACGGCGACCGCACGCGCATTGGCCTGGCCGACTACTTGGCGCGCGATAGCGATTTGCCGTATCTCGACATGTGGGGGATGAACCTCTACAAGTCCGACCGGGAGGGATTTGGGCCGACCTTCCTCCTGTACTCGGCCTTCTCCTCCAAGCCCCTGTGGATTTCGGAATATGGCATCGATGCCTATGACAACCGCAATCATCGCGAGTACGAGCTGACACAAGCCGTTTTTGCCAAGAATAGGCTGTTGGAAATGAGGCGGCACCCCTTTTGCATTGGCGCCACGCTGATGGCCTATTCGGACGAGTGGTGGAAAGCCGGCGATCCCTGGTCACACGACCTCGGAGGATATGCCTCCTCTGCTCACCCTGACGGCTTCTCCAACGAAGAGTGGTGGGGTATCTTCCGCGTCAGCCGTAGAGCGGGCGACATCGATTCGCTGGCGGCCAGGGCCATATTCGATACTTTGCGCGTCTACTTCCGATGAGCCCAGGGAAATGGAGAGCAGCACGCTGAAGGTTGCACCAGGCGGACGAAAGGAGGTGAGAGCGAGGACTCTTCGACGTATGCCAAGGCTTGGGGTAACGGATCCAGAAAGGAGGTGATGAGGCGGCCTGATGTTCCACACAGTGTGAAGCGTTGCTGTTAAATGACGCCAAACCAAACAGGAGGTCGGAGCCATGAAGACAGTCTTGCTCGTTGCGGCTTTGCTGGCGGCGCCCGTTCTGGTTGTTGCCCAGGAGCATATGATCAACAGCTTTGATGCGGCACCGGCCGATACCAACTACTGGGCCTATTTCGCCAACCACGGCGGGCAGCACTATCAGACCAGCGATCACGCCGACTCTGCCAAGTGCTGGCTGAAGGTCAGCTACGTGCCGAATCCGGTACAAGAGGGGGCTGGCGCCATGCGCCTGGAGTACAGCGCGCACGACATCGAGAGCTGGGGCGGCTACGTGAAGCTGGAGCACTGGAACCCCGACTCCAACGGGCTCTACGACTGGTCGGCCTACGACTCGGTGATGTTCTGGTACTACAACGAAACGCCGCAGTCGCTGCCCGGCCGCGTGCACTTGCGCTTTAACCTCCACGACGTGAGCGATTCGCCCAACGGGGTGAGGACTTACAACGTCATGGAGTCCGAGTACTACTACTCGTTCCATTACGTATTGGACAACGCCCCCGGCTGGTATCGCATCGCCATGCCGCTGCTGGACGGCAGATTTGACCCCAATCTGGACGAGTGGGGCGGTGGCGCTTTTAACCGCACCGGATGGGCAGGAATCCAGGGAAACGACATCCTCGACCTGGACAAGATCAAGGGTTTCTCCTTGGAGTTCTCCATCAGCGGGAGCGGCGCAGGAGATGTGTGCACCGGCACCGTGATCCTGGACCACCTGGCCCTCTTCTCGCCCACGCGCGTGGAGATCATCTTCTTCAATGGGCGGGAGGTGCCCAGCAATGTGACCCTGTGGGGAGGCTGGAGCGGGACAGGCTCCGCCGAGGTGACCGACGTCGAGGCCTCCACCCCGGGCACGCGCTCCATCTTGTGGCGCACACCCTCTGCCGACTGGGCGGTCGGCGACGGCATGGGTCTGTTCTTGACTTCGCCCAAGAACCTTCAGGCCGCCTGGAGAAGCGACTCGCTGCAGTTCAAGATCAAAGCCAACGCCGGCCTGGGACAGCTGGAGGTGGTGCTCTTCGACCCGGATGAAGATGGTTGGGGCGTGGAACCGGACCTCGAGTACAACGCCATCTACCTGCTGGATGAAGCGGCGGTGGGCTACGACGGCACCTGGAAGCAGGTGAAAATCGCCCTCAAGGACTTCAACCGCTTTGCCGGCGGCTGGAACCCCACCACCAACCAGTGGCAAGGGGGCGAGATGGACTGCACTAAAGTCGCCGGTCTCAAAGTCAACATCAAGCAGGCCAGCGGCCTGGGCAAGGAGGTTCACCTGGACGACATCTGGACCGGTAACCCGGCCATTGACATTACGGCACCAGAGGCGCCGGAGAATGTCCGTGGCGTCCCTGGAGCCTACTACAACTTGGTGGTGTGGCGCGATGTCCCCGGGGAAAGGGACGAGACCTACACGGTCTACGCCAGCCTGCAGCCCATCGACCCCGCCAACTTAGCGGCGTTGGACGTGGTGGCAGCCAAGGTGCCGGAGAATACCCAGGCGGTGACGCACTGGCTCTACCATCCCCTGGTGGACAAGGAGCTCACTTACTACTATGCCGTGGAGTGCAAGGATGCTGCCGGCAACGTCAGCGCCCTGGGCCTGTCCGGACCAGCCACCAACACCGCGCAAGGCATCGCCACCATCTCGCTTGAGCCGCCG
This sequence comes from candidate division KSB1 bacterium, assembly GCA_024655945.1. Classification (NCBI taxonomy): domain Bacteria; kingdom Pseudomonadati; species Candidatus Zhuqueibacterota bacterium. The sequence goes on along the minus strand of JANLFK010000008.1, from coordinate 131,306 downwards.
ACTAATTTTGCCGCCGACGGCGATTTGGCTGAGTGGGACGCCAGCGGCATCATGCCGTTTGTGATCAAGCCGGAGACACACCACGTCCCGGTGGGCGACGTCAAGGATGAAGCCGACCTGACCGGCACCGTCTACTTGGCGGTGGACGACACTTTCCTCTACGTCGCCGCCGATGTGGTGGATGACTCCTACTTCTACGGCCCGGGCAACTGGTGGGACCAGGATGCCTTCCAGATGTTCATCGGCCTCTACGACCAGCGGGGCGTGCAGCACAGCGCCATCAAGCGCGGTGCCGAACCCGACTACATTATCTACTTCGTGCAAGACCACCTGCAGCTCGACTATTCGGGTGGAGGCACGCTCTACACCCCCGAGCACGAAAACTACTACTTCTCCGACCTCGGCGGTAGAGACTATGTGATAGAGGCCAAGATACCGCTGGACGCGCTGCCGGTGCAAAACGACGTCCGCTTCCACCCGGTGCGCGGCATGCGCATCCCCATCGACCTCTACTTCCACGACAACGATGGGGGCACCTGGCAGGGCAACCTCGGCCTGTCACCGGTGAGCACCGACCACCAGTGGCAAAACCCGCAGGAGTGGACCTACACCTGGATTGGCGACACCATGTTTGTCCGCACCGAGGTGCCGACAGCCCCGAAGGCCCCGACGGTGCTGGCCTACGAGCTCCGCCAAAACTACCCGAACCCATTCAACCCTGCCACCGTCATCACCTTCACACTGCAGAAGCCAGGGGTGGTGAAGCTGGAGCTCTACAACCCCCTGGGGCAGAAGGTGAGGACCTTAGTGGACGAGCTCAAGCCCGAAGGGACCCATACGGTGACCGTGAACGCTGAGGGGTTGCCGTCCGGCGTGTACATCTATCGACTGCGGGCGGGCGACTTTGTGCAGGCCAAAAAGATGGTGCTGATGCGTTAGGTGCTGCCTCCTGCAGTCAGCCGTAGTGGTCAACCCCGTCGCCACGCGGCGGGGTTGACCAGGCTGGGGGCGCCAAGGCTTGAAAATCAGATGACGCACGAACTGTCGTCTTCCCGTATAAGAAACCGACTCCTCTGGAGTCCAGGTGAGCGTACCATGCAAGGATCGAGCTATGCGCCGTGTACAGATGACATCGCTTTTCGTGCTGGTGGCCGTGTTCTTCGGTCTTGCCCCACTGGCGTGGGCGCAAACCACAGGTAAGATCGTCGGCCGGGTCGTGGATGCCAGCACGGGCGGCCCGCTGCCCGGGGTGAACGTCATTGTTGAAGGCACCACCAGGGGAGCCGCCACCGACGAGAATGGGCAGTTTTTCATTCTCAACATGCCACCCGGCACCTACACCCTGCGGGCCACGATGATCGGCTACGAGGCCGTGCGCCTGCAGAACGTTCGTGTCTCCGTCAACCGCACCGAGGAGGTGTCGATCCGCCTGAGCCCCACGGTGCTGGAGGGCAAAGAGGTTGTCGTGCAGGCAGAGAGGGTGGTCATCAAGAAGGACCAGACCAGCTCCATCCGCAACGTCTCCTCCGAGCTCATGGACATTCTCCCTGTGGAGAACGTCGGCGCGGTCATCGGCCTGCAGGCCGGCGTGGTGGAAGGCCATTTTCGGGGAGGACGCCTCACCGAGGTGGCCTACCTGATCGATGGCATGAAGGTGACCGAGTCGTTCGGCGGCTCCGGCCGACACGTTTACCTTGAACCCACCGCCATTGCCGACCTCGAGGTCATTACCGGCACCTTCAATGCCGAGTATGGCAGGGCCATGAGCGGCGTGGTTAACGCCGTCACCAAGGACGGCGGCAATCAGTTGCACGGCGCGCTCTCCGCAGACCTGGCTAATTTCCTCACCGCGCACAAGGACATCTTCATTGGGCTGCGCGACGAGGAACTCACGCGCAACCAGGACTACAAGGCGCAGCTGAGCGGGCCGCTGCTGGGCGAGCGCCTCACTTTTCTCGCCGACTTTCGCTATCAGGACAACAAGAACCATCTCAACGGCGTGCGCCGCTTTCGCCCCTCCGATTACAGCAACTTCGAATCCGATAACCCAGCGCAGTGGTACTCAGAGCATGCCGGCGATAGTGCCTACGTGCCCATGAACCGCGGCAAGAACCTCTCCCTGATGGGCAAGCTCTCCTGGCGTCCGTCGCCAAACCTGAAGGTAGGCCTCCTCTACACGCTCAACCGGGACGAGTGGCACGACTATAACCATGCCTTCAAGTACAATCCTGACGGCATGGCCGCCACCCACCGCGACGCGCACATGGGTGCGCTGCAACTCAACCACATGCTCTCGCCTCGTCTTTTCTACGAGCTCAAGCTCTCGGCCCTCTACCACGACCACGGCTGGTACGTGTTCAAAGACCCGTTGGACAAGCGATATGTGCACGACAAGTTCCTGCGCGACACCGGCCCCGGCTTTTTCACGGGGGGCCAACAGAAAGGCCACGACGAGCGGTTGATGCGGGAGCAGTCCATCAAATATGATCTGACCTGGCAAGCTACCTCTCGCCACAGTCTGAAAAGTGGCTTCCAGGTGACGCGCTACGACCTGCACAATCGGTACAAAGAGATTCGCAACCTCTATTACAACACCGACCTGGAAAGCGTACTCTACCAGCCTGTGGTGCTGCCCGACTCTTCCATCTACACCGACCTGTACCGCGTCAGGCCTCTGGAGTTCTCCGCATATTTACAAGACAAGATGGAATTCGACGAGATGGTCATCAACTTAGGGGTGCGTTACGACTACTTCGACCCGAAGACGGTCTACCCCTCGCAACCCCGCAATCCTGCCAACCAGCTGACGTTCGATGACCCGTCCCGGATGTCCACCTATCCAAAGGCCGACCCAAAGGTCCAGGTCAGCCCGCGCTTCGGCCTTTCCTACCAGTTAGGAAGAACCGCCCTCCTGCGCTTCAGCTATGGGCATTTCTTCCAGATGCCGCCGTTGTATGCACTCTACCAGAACCATGACTTCCGGGTGGCGCCCACCGATTTTGTCACCGTCATGGGCAACCCCCAACTGAAGGCCGAAAAGACGGTGCAGTACGAGGTCGGACTCTGGCAGGAGCTCATCCCCGGTATGGGCTTGGAGGTCGCGCTCTTCTATCGTGACATCTACGACCTCCTCAGTGCCAAGGTCATCACCACCTTCAACCAGATCGAATACGGCCTTTACAGCAACAAAGATTATGGCAACGCCAAGGGTTTGGAGGTCAAGTACGACTTTGTGCGTGGCCCTCTTTCCGCCTACCTCAACTACACGCTGCAGTACACGCGCGGCAACGCCGACTACCCGACGCAAACCTTCGACCGCGCCGGCAACAGCATGGACCCCGTCGTGCGGTTGATCCCCATGAGCTGGGACCAGCGCCATACGCTCAATGTCACCGTGGGCTACAATACTGCCCGCTACGGGGCCACGCTTACCGGTTACTACAACTCGGGTGCACCGTACACCTGGGACCCTTTGCCCGAAAGCATGCTGGCGCGGGTAAACCTCTATCCCAACAACGCCTGGCGACCGGCACGGGTGAGCGTCGACATGAGCAGCTTCTACACCATTCCCCTGTCCGCCTCGTTCAAGTGCCGCATGACGCTGAACGTCTACAATCTCTTGGACCGGCTGAACGAGGTGTGGGTGAACAGCCAGACCGGTCGGGCCTACACGGCGGTGGTGCGTCCCTCTGACATTGCAGGGCACCGCAGCGACTTTAACGATTACATGGACCGGGTGCACAACCCCTCGATGTTCGCGGCGCCGCGCTTAGTCAAGTTCGGCATCGGCCTGGTGTTCTAACGAGACGGCGCAGCAGGAAGGGCTGTGGTGAAAAACAAGGTCGTTCAGACAACGAGGTGAATGCCAAATGCTCAAGTCAGCCAAGTTCGCAGGAATCGCCCTGGTGGTGCTCTGCGCGTTGAGCAGTGTGCTCTTCGCTCAAGGGCGAAAGTACGAAGGGCCCGATGACCCTGCCGGCGACATTGCCGCCATAAGGGAGGGGTACATGACCGGCAATCGGGTCTTTATCTACTTCAAGAATACGACCGAGTTGGCCAAGTGGGTGTCGGGCGTGGTAGGTTCGCAGTGGTCACGCTGGCCGAACAACATGAGCGGTGTGCGCATGACCGACGGCGTGGGGCTGCTCATCGGGGCGCGCGTCTTCGTGGAGAACGATTCCATCCCGGTCACCGACCCGGTGCAGATCAGCACGCGCAAGGACTTGGACACGCTCTACTTTCTGCAGACCAGCTACCGCGAGGAGATGGACCGTGACCCTACCGGCACCATCGAATGGGGTCTGTATCCCGTGTTCGGCTACTTCAACGCAGCAGGCGAATATCCGGCCATGAGCAACCGCCCGGACTCGTGGCCCCCCGAGGGATGGCCCTACACCGGTCGCCTCCTCCACTGGCCCGGTGAATGGGACGGGCGATTCGGCCGCGGCAAAATGGAAGCCGACCTGGAGACCTACTTCGTCGCTAACGACGCCCAGGACCAGGAGTACCTCGGCCCCGAGGACCGGGTGAAGTACTATCCCCGCCCCGGCGTCTGGATCGGCGACATCCGCCCGCAGGTGACCATCCAGAAGGGCAAACCGTGGGGCGGCATCGGCGTTCGTGTCGAACAGCGCGGCTTCCAGTGGAACAACCCCCAGGCACGCGACGCCATCTTCTGGGAGTACACCATCGCTAACATCTCTGACTACGACCTGCCCCAGGTCTGCTTCGGCTACTGGGTCGATAACGCCGTCGGCGGCGAAAGCGACGACGAGCTCGGCTTCTTCGACAAGAAGGTGGACATGGCCTACTCCTGGGACGTGGACGGCATCGGGCAGGGAGGGTTGCCCACGGGCACCATGGGCTTTGCCTACCTGGAAAGCCCAGGCATTGGCTGGGACGGGGTGGACAACGACGAGGACGGACTGATCGACGAAAAGCGCGACAACGACGCCACCAGGCTGATCGGGCCTACCGACGGGATCGCCAACCTGAGCGCCTTCCTCTCCTTCTACAACCTGAAGGTCGAGGACCTCCGCCCCCACTGGGATGCCGACGAGGACCAGGACTGGCAGGATGGCGAGGACCTCAACGGCGATGGCGTCTACCAGATCACCGAGAATCCAGGCGACGACGTGGGGCTGGACGGCGTCGGCCCTGCCGAGCTGAACTACACCGGGCCCGACGAGGGCGAGTGCAACCACCGCCCTGACCGCGTGGAGGGGCGAGCGGAGCCGAACTTTGCCGAGACCGACGTTTCCGAATCCGACATGATCGGCCTCACTGCGTTCCTGCTCTTCCCAGTGCCCAGCCACGCCTCTGACTACCGCTGGTTCCGCGGCGACAAGTCGATGTGGGAGATCATGGCCTCAGACACGCTCATCGAGTACTATGGCAAGATCTCCAATCTCATCGAGGTTTTCGCCTCGGGGCCGTTCCCGCTGTACAAAGGGCGCACCGAGCGCATCTCCATGTCCGAGCTCCATTCTTACGACCCCCTGGAAGGCTTGAATTCGCCAAAGCACAGCGCACCTGCCCTCTTCGAGGTCAAACGCATCGTCCAGGTCGTCTACGAAAGCGACTACCGCTTCGCCAAGCCGCCGGAGATGCCCACGTTGACGGCCACCCCAGGAGATGGCTACGTGATCCTCACCTGGGACAACGTCGCGGAGACCCGCACACGCGACCCATTCCTCAAGAACGCCAACGACTTCCAGGGCTACAAACTCTTCCGCGCCACCGATAAGAAGATGTCCGATTGCGAGGTGATAACTGACGGGTACGGCACGCCGATGTTCCGCAAGCCCATTTTTCAGTGTGACCTGAAAGACGGCAAGCGCGGCTTCACCAACTACGGCTTGGTGAACGGTGCTGGCTACTACCTCGGCGACGACTCGGGCATCACCCACTACTTCATCGACCGCGAAGTGGAGAACGGGCGCACCTACTACTACGCGCTGGTGGCCTACGACTCCGGGGCGGTGAACATTGGGCCCGGCATCGCTCCGTCGGAAAACAGCATCTACATCGATCTGGACGAGGCCGAGGAGGTGCGCGCGGTCGGCAAAAACGTGCAGATTGTGACTCCGCATCAGACTGCTGCCGGCTACGTGCCGCCCACCGTAGGAAGCCAGAGCGAAGGCCTCCTTTTCGGTTGCGGCTCCATCGTCCCGGAGATCCTGGCCGAGAGAAGCCTAAAGACCGGCCACACCTACAAGGTGACCTTCAGCATCGACACGCTCACGGCGGTGACCAACTATGCCCACGGCCTCCTCTACACCACCAGCGGTATTCACGTGTTCGACGCCAGCGCGGACAATGCCTTGGTCTACGAGGAGACCGCGCGACGCTTCGCCTACAATAACATCGTGTGCGTGGATTCCGTCCTCAAGCCATATTCGCACTTTGTCGCTGGCAGGGAGATTTACACCGATATCTTTGACGGCGTACGCCTGAAAATGCTCCACCCGGTGATCACCGCGGAGCTGGACGGGACGCGCAGCGGGTGGTTGGTCGGCTCAAGCCCCATGCGGCTGGTGCAAACGCCCGAAAGCAACCTGTTCCCGTGGGACTATGAGATCGTCTTTACCGGGAAAGACTCCGCCTATGTGGGCAGGGTGAGTACCAAGACCATGCGCGACGAGACCGGCCAGCGGATCAGTCGCTCCGCGCTGCTGGTCAACCTTCCCTTCAGTTTCTACGTGGTGAACCGCTCCTTTGCCGGCCAGGGAGGCACCCCAGAGCTGTTGGACCTTGTGGTGCACGACAGGAATGCCAACCTGCGCTTCGATATTCTGCAGGATCGCGTGCTGGTGGGCCCGGTCACGACCGACAGCAAGTGGGCAGGCACGGCGTTCATTCTTGACTTCAGCGCTGCTGGCGACAGCAGCAGACTGCCCAAGCCCAACGATGTGTACCGGGTCACTTTCAGGCGGCCGTTCTTCTCCGGCGACACCCTGTCGTTCACGGTCAATGAGGCCGGACCCTTAGATGTGGCCGCGCTGCGCCAGACCATGCGCACTATCAAAGTCGTGCCCAACCCGTATGTGGCCACCAATGCCATGGAGCCGGCAGTGTCCAATTGGCGTCTGAACCAACGTCGTCGTCTGATGTTTACCCACCTGCCCGCCAGATGCACGATCAAGATCTTCACGGTCAGCGGCGTGCTGGTGGATGTGCTGGAAGTGGACAATCCTCTCGACGACGGCACCGCCCACTGGGACCTGCTCACCAAGGAGGGTCTGGAAGTGGCTGCCGGCATGTACCTCTACCATGTGAAGGCGCACGCCACGGGCGATGAGCAGATGGGCAAATTTGCCATCATCAAGTGACCCAAGGGCAAGACCAATTAACACATGAGGGCGACATGATGAACAGCACTTGGCAGCGAGTGGGGACGGCGGTGGCGGTCCTCTGTCTGGCCTGGAGCTCACTCTCCTACGGTCAGAAACCGCACCGGGCGGGGACCACGGCCGCCAATTTCTTGGAGATAGGCTTCGGCTGCGCCGGGGCCGCCATGGGCGATGCCTACGTGGGCGTCGCCAACGACCTTTCGGCCACCTACTGGAACCCAGCCGGGCTGGGCTACATGACGCGCAGCGAGGCACAGTTCACCTATCAGCCGTGGCTTTTGGACATCAACACCTCGGCCGCGGCCGTTGGTTTGGTGTTGCCTCGCCTTGGAACCTTTGCCCTGAGCCTTTACCACACCGGCTACGGCGAAATGGAGGTCACCACTGTAGCCAGCCAGGAGGGGACAGGCGAAACGTTCAGCGCCACTGATTTTGCCTTCGCCTTTTCCTATTCGCGGCGCCTGGCGCAGTGGTTCTCATTTGGCGCCTCCGCAAAGTACGTCTCTTCCCAAATCTGGCACGTGGGCGCCTACGCCGTGGCTGCCGATCTGGGCGTGCTGGTGCAGACCCACTTTTTCTCGCCGACGGGCGAGCGCTCCGACGGCATGAGCATCGGCATGAGCCTCGCTAACTTTGGCACCAAGATGCGCTACGACGGCATGGACCTGTTGCAGCCCATCGACATCCTGCCGCTGGAGCAAGGCAACTACCGGGACGTGCGCGGCCAGTTCCGCTTGGAGTCCTGGGAGTTGCCCCTGCTCTTCAGGATTGGCGTCGCCGTCAATCCCGTGGTGCGGGAGCGTCACCGTTTGACCTTGGCAATCGACGCTCTGCATCCCAACAACAACAGCGAGTCGGTGAATGTGGGGGCGCAATATCAATGGATCCTGCCGGCAACAGGCTCCTTCTTCCTTCGTGCCGGCTACAAGGCGCTGTTCATGGAGGACTCGGAATACGGTCTGGCCCTTGGTGGCGGCGCCACCATCTACATGATGCACAACACGGCGCTCAAGCTTGAGTACGCCTACCGGGGCCTGGGCATCCTCGGCAAGGTGCATGCGTACACCATAGGAGTCCTGTTTTGAACTTTGCCATGCGCAGAAAGGCTGACCAGAGCGGCCCTGCAATTCCGCCTCCGCGGCCTTGGCTGGTAAGCGCGTCGCTTGCCCTGCTTGCGGGGGCGCTCGTCATTCTCGCCTGCCACAAGCAGCCTGAATTGCCCGCTGAGGTGCCGCTGGCGCGCGTGGGCGAGCGCGTGATCACGGTGGATGAGTTTCTCCGCCGTGCCGAGTACACACCACGTCCCCCGTACTGCCGGGGCGACAGTTACGTGCACCGCAAGATCGTCCTGAACACCCTGATTGCCGAAAAGCTGCTCGCCATGGAGGCCGGGGCAGAGAATGAGCTCGCCAACAACGCCCAGTTTCGCGCCTATCTGCGCGGCCGCCAGGAGCAGGCCATGCGGCAGTGGTTGTTCTATCGCGACTTTTACGCGCAAATCAGGCTGAAACGAAAGGACGTTGCGCCACGTTTCCAGGCATCCACGCGTACCTATCGCGTGGCCTACTACACCTTCAGTGGCGACAGCCTGGCTCAGCTGCTGCGCGAGCACTTTTCCGCGGGTCGGTCATTCGCCGCGGGTTTCCCCTTGGTGGGAGGTGTTGGCCTGATACCCGAGCGCGAAGTGGCCTGGAGCCGCGCCGAACACGAAGCCATCAAGCGGGCGCTCTTTTCGAAGCCTTTCGTCCAGGGAGACGTCGTCGGGCCGGTGCGTATCGACGACACTCTGTACACCGTGATGCAAGTGCAGGGGTGGAAGCAGGCACTGCTCCTCTCGGACACCCAGATGCGCCAGCAGTGGAGCGATGTGGAGGAGGCAGTCCGCCAGGAACGCGCCGAGCAGGCGTACCTGCAGTTCGTCCAGAAGGCCATGCGCGGCAAGAAGATGGTGTTGGTGGAGGACACCTTCTACCGTTTGGCCGCCACCTTGGCTCCGCTCTTCTTGGCGTCGCCACAGGAGAAGAGGCAAGCCTTCAATCGGGGCTTCTGGCAACAGGGAGACGAAGAGCTGGTCGTGGACCGGTTGGGCGACGACATCGCGCAGCTGCGCACCATGCCGCTGCTGCGCATCGATGGCACGACATGGACCGTGGCGGACTTGGAAAAGGAGCTGGACGCGCATCCGCTGGTGTTCCGCACCCGGCACATCAAGAAAGGCGAGTTTCCTGCCCAGCTGCGCCTGGCCATCGCTGACCTCATCCGCGACAAGTACATTGCCCAGGAAGCTTACAAGCGGGGATATGACAGGGCCCTTCCTGTGCAGCGCAACGTGCAGATGTGGCAAGACCACATTCTGGCCCTCTATCAGCGCAACCTCTTCCTCCGGGCCCGAGGCCAGGAAGGTGACCTGTCGCGGGTCGATGTGGCGGTGATCGAACAACACCTCAACCCCTACGTGCGAGAACTGCAAAAGAAGTACAGCGACCAGATTGAGATCGACACGGACCGTTTCGAGCGCCTGAAACTCACGCGTCTGGACATGTTAGTGCTGCAACGAGGGGCGCCGTACCCGGTGCTGGTACCCATGTTCCCGCTGCTCACCACAGTCCACCCTCTCGACTACGGGCACAAGATGGGAGGGTAACGCCTTCCCCTTTCTGCCGGTGTGTGGACAAGAGGACCTGCCATGAAGTGGACAGTTTCCTGTTCCGTCATTCTTGTGGCCTTGTTTGTAGCACCGAGCACTGCCAAGAACTACAAAGGGGCCGAGCTGCGCACGCGAGAGTCGTATCTGTACGGCCGCTTTGAGGTGTGCTACAAAGCCTCTGCAGGCGAGGGCCACGTCTCCACCTTTTTCACCTACAACGACATCGACCCGACGGTGAGCTGGAACGAGATCGACATCGAAATCCATGGCCGGTACACAGACGACGTGCAAATTACTACCATCACCCCGCGGCAGATGATTCACCTCCGCCACCAGTGGGTGCCCTTCAACCCGCATGTGGACTTTCATGTCTATGCCATCGAGTGGACGCCGGAGTATGTGGCCTGGTTTGTGGATGGAGAAGAAGTGTATCGGCAGACCGAGGAACATGTGCTCACCTTGCGCCGACCTCAGAAGATCATGATGAACATCTGGAATCCGGCATACCACGATTGGGTGGGACCATGGTCGGATTCTATCCTGCCCCGCTTTGCCTTCTACGATTATGTCAGCTACGCCTCTTACACGCCGGGCGTCGGCGACACCGGCACTGACCACAATTTTACGCATCAGTGGACGGACCACTTTGACGCTTGGGACCAGACCAGGTGGGAGAAGGCCACCCATACCTTTCCTGGTAACGACTGCGACTTTGTGCCGGAGAATGTGGTCTTCAAGGACGGCCTAATGATTCTCTGTCTCACCGATCCGGTCAACCTTGGGTATGTGGACAACAAGCCACCCGCGGTCCTCTGGGCCAGGGCAGAAAGGGAAAGAGTCCTGGTCCGCTTCTGTGAAGAGGTGGACAGGGAAAGTGCCGAAAGGGTGGGGAATTTTCTCGTCCCAGGGGCCACCATCTCCCGCGCCTCGCTCGGCGAAGATCTCCGTACCGTCACCCTCGAGGCGCATGGGCTCGAAAACAGCACGGGCACTCTGGTAGTCATGGGGATCAAGGATCGGGCGCCGCAGCCCAATAGGCTCACCGGCCAGGTAGTCAACCTCATCTTTGCCACGCCACTTACCCTGCCGTTAAAGGTAAACGTGGGCGGGGATGCCTTCGGAGACTTTCTGCCCGACCAGGGGTGGAACGAGCGCAGCGAGTATGGCTACGCCGATGGCAAAAAGGTGCAGGAGCCAGCTTCTGTGCCAATTGCCCAGACCGAGGTGCCTGCGGTCTATCGTGCGCAGCGCCGTGGCCTGGTGCGCTACATGGTGCGGCTGCAGCCCGGCAACTACCGCGTCACCTTGCTCTTCGCGGAGACGCGCCTGACGGCTCCAGGGCAGCGCCGCTTCGATGTGGTAGTCGAAGGGCGCAGCGTTGCTCGCGACTTGGACCTGGCCGCGCAGGCCGGCAACGGCGTCGCCTTCCAACTGGTGGCCGACCAGGTGCCGGTGACCGATGGCGTCCTGGATGTCCACTTTGCTGCCGGCCGCGACTCTACCCTGCTGTGCGGGCTGATCGTGGAGGAGGCCTCCTCCGCTGTTGGACCCGGACAGAGCTATGTGCCAGCTGACGGGCTTTCTTGCCAGCTCTACCCGAACCCGCTTGTGCCACCGGCGGCAATCCGCTACGCCCTTCCCGCACCAGGGCAGGTGCGCCTGTCGGTCTATGACCCTCTCGGCAGAGTGGTCCGCCAGTTGTTTGCAGGCGAACAGGCGCCCGGCCTCCACATTTTCAGCTGGGACGGCCTTGGGAGCCAAGGATACCCCTTGCCCAGCGGCATCTACTTCCTGCGGGTGGAGACGCCCCGCAGCGCCATCCTCAAGAAGTTTACTGTCAGCAGGTGACCATCCTCCGTTTTTCCCGCTGACCGCGGCCTGCGGGCCCAACTCCTCACTACCAAGATGCTTGGCAGCCGCTCCTCCAGCCTGGCGCCCTCGCTCACCTTCCTACTGTTCGGAGTCGGCGTGCGGGCGTGGGAATGGGGCGAATCCCAATCACAAGGCTCCGGACTCCTCCGCTTCAAGCCGCCTCCAGCCGCGGGCATTTCTTCCTTGATATTGGGGCCGTAACTGTGTATATTTTCGCGGCGTCCAGTTACTCGGAGCCAGATCGCTGGACGACGTGAAAGGGATCCGTGCACCTGCACCGAACTTGAGGACGTGGAGGAGAGGAAGATGCCGAAGAAACGGATGCGACTGGCGGTGCTGACCGGTGGTGGCGATTGCCCCGGCCTCAATGCTGTGATCCGTGCGGTGACCAAGACGGCGCTGCTGGAATACGACATGGAAGTGGTGGGCTTCGTGGATGGGTTCGAAGGTCTGCTCGAGAACCGCTATATGGACCTGGACTATGCAGCGGTTTCCGGCATCCTGACCAGGGGCGGCACCATCCTTGGCACCTCCAACCGGGCCGACCCCTTCAACTACCCGATGCTCGAAGGCGGCAAGATGGTCTATCGCGACCGCTCCGACCAGGCGATGCACAACTTCGAAAACCTGGGATTGGATGCCCTGGTCTGCATCGGCGGGGACGGCACCATGGCAGCAGCGGCACGCATGATGGACAAGGGCCTGCCGGTGGTCGGAGTGCCGAAGACGATCGACAACGACCTGTACGGCACGGACGTGACCTTTGGCTTCGATTCGGCGGTGGCCACAGGTACCGAAGCCATTGACCGCCTGCACACCACTGCTCAGTCGCACCACCGCGTGATGGTCGTGGAAGTGATGGGCCGCTATGCCGGCTGGTTGGCCCTAACCATCGGCATCGCCGGGGGTGGCGACATCATCCTCATCCCGGAAATCCCGTACGATATCGATATCGTCTGCGAACGAGTGAAAGAGCGCAACTTCCGCGGGAGCCGTTTCAGCATTCTCGTGGTCGCAGAAGCGGCGGCCCCCAAAGGGGGCAAGATGGTGGTGCGCGAGCTGATCGAAGGGAGCCCGGACAAGATCCGCTTGGGCGGCATCGGCAGCGTGGTGGCCAAAGATATCGAGCAACGCACCAAAGTGGAGACGCGGGTTACGGTGTTGGGGCACCTGCTGCGGGGCGGCGTGCCGACTGCCTACGACCGCATCCTCGCCACGCGCTTCGGCGTCGAAGCGGTGAGGATGGTGGTGAACGGCAACTTTGGCCACATGGTGGGCATCCAGGGTGGCGAGCTGAAGCACGTGCCCATTAAGGAGGTGGGAGGCAAGACCCGCAAAGTCCCCTTGGACTCGCCATTGATTGCCGTGGCGCGCAGTGTCGGCAGCTGCCTGGGCGATTGATCCCGCACCACAACCCGTCAGGAGAGACGCATGGACAGAAGGCTGGTGAGCCTGGGGCTTGACTTTGGCACCGAATCGGCACGCGCGGTGGTGGTCGATCTCTCTTCCGGGGAGGAGCTCGCCACCGCAGTCGCGCAGTATCCCCACGGGGTCATCACTGAGGAGCTCCCCGAGTCCGGCGTGAAATTGGGCGACGAGTGGGCAGTGCGACACCCAGGGGATTGGCTGCACGCCCTGGCGCACATCGTGCCGCACGCCATCCGGGAGGCAAGGGTCGAAGCGGAGCAGGTGGTGGGAATTGGCGTCGACTTTACTTCTTGCACGGTGCTGCCCACCACTGCTAACGGCACTCCTCCCTGCCTGACGGAAGCCTTTGCCGTGCAACCCCATGCCTGGCCCAAACTCTGGAAGCATCACGCTGCCCAGCCTGAGGCAGACGAGATCAATCACCTGGCCGCGCAGCGGGGAGAATCTTTCCTGGCTCGCTACGGCGGCAAGATCGCTTCTGAATGGCTCTTCCCAAAGGCGCTGCAGATGCTGCGCGAGGCGCCGGAGGTGTACCAGGCCGCATCCCGCATCATCGAGGGCGGCGACTGGCTGGTGTGGTACCTCACGGGCGAGGAAAAACGGAGCGCCTGTCAGGCGGGCTACAAGGCCCTTTGGGACAAGCAGGCAGGCTATCCTTCGCCGGACTTTTTCGCCGCCTTGGATTCCCGCTTCAGAGACGTGGTTGCTGACAAGCTGAGCACCAGCATCTACCCGGTGGGCACGCGCGCCGAAGTGGCCCAGCGTCTCGGCTTGCGCGCAGGCACCCCTGTGGGCGTGGCCATCATCGATGCCCACTCCGCGGTGCTCGGCACCGGCGTGGCGGAGCCGGGAAAGATGGTGCTGGTCCTGGGCACTTCCACCTGCCACATGGTGCTGGGGCCCAAAGTGACTGCCACGGGCATCGCAGGCATAGTGGAAGACGGCATCGTACCCGGATACGTGGGCTACGAATCTGGCCAGGCAGCCGTGGGCGACATCTTCGCCTGGTACGTGCGCCAGCACCTGCCGGTAGAGCTCCACGAAGAAGCCACGCGCAACGGTCTTGATCCCTACAAGGTGCTGGAGCAGCGGGCTGCACGCCTCCGCCCTGGGCAAAGCGGCCTGTTGGCGCTGGACTGGTGGAATGGCAACCGCTCCATCCTCATGGACGCGGAGCTGTCTGGGCTCATCGTCGGCTTCACCTTAGCCAGCAAACCAGAGGAGGTCTACCGCGCCTTGGTGGAGGCGACGGCGTTCGGTACCAAAAAGATCGTCGACAACCACGAAGAGCAAGGCATACCCGTGCAGGAGCTTTATGCCTGCGGGGGAATTGCCGACAAGAGCCCAATGCTCATGCAGATCTATGCGGACGTGACCGGGCGGGAGATCCGCCTCGCCGCCTCGGCCCAGGCCACAGCGTTAGGGGCGGCCATCATCGGGGCGATTGCCGCCGGTCGCGCCGCCGGCGGCTTTGACGACTTTGCCGAAGCGACAAGGCGCATGGCCAAGCAGAAGGAGACCGTCTACCGGCCGGTGCCTGCCCACCATGCAATCTACGCCCAACTGTACGCGGAATACGTGCGGCTGCACGACTACTTTGGCCGCGGGGTGAACGACACCATGAAGGTGCTCCGCCGCCTCAGGGCAGCGGCCTCACGGGGGGAATAGAAACGTCGAGTGTGGGAAAAACGAAACCGAAAGGCCTTGACAACCAAATGCTCGGTCGAGCGCATGGGGACATTAGGTGTGCTGACGCTGGCCCCCGCAATAGTCGCGCACCATGCAGAAAGGATCGATGCATATGGCCCTCTCCGTAGCAGCGATCGCAAGAGCAAGGTGGGCTAAGCAAGAAGCATAGGGAGGCCGCTCATTATGCGTGAGAAGACTCGCACTCCTTTGTTCTCCAGCCTCGAGCTTCGGAACTGGAAGAATTTTGCCCACATCAATGTCCCTCTCCAAGAACGGGTATTCTTGGTCGGCCCCAATGCTTCGGGCAAGTCGCACTTCCTCGACGTCTTTCGGTTTCTGCGCGACCTTGCTACGCCTGGCGGCGGCTTTCAAGAGGCAATCCGCCGCCGCGGTGGTGTCAGCGCCCTAAGGTGCCTGGCGGCTCGACGTTATTCGGCCATTGAGGTGCGGGTCACTGTGGCATCTGGGCCATCGGCACCGCCATGGGAATACGAACTGGTGTTCAACCAGGAGAACAAACAGCGGCCAATCATCAGGAGGGAAAGGGTGAGGTGCCACGTAGGAGTCCTTCTCGACCGTCCCAACCAGGAGGACATTGAGGACCCTGAACTTCTCACCCAAACCCACCTTGAGCAAGTGAATGTGAACCGGCCATTTCGCGAACTGGTGTCGTTTTTTGAGTCGGTCCGGTACCTTCACATCGTGCCGCAGCTTGTGAGGGAGCCAGACCGCTCCGTGGGCCGTGCAAATGACCCATTTGGGGGCGACTTTCTCGAGACCATCGCGAAGACGCAAGAAAAGACGCGAAGCGCGCGGCTGCGGCGCATCAAGGAGACGCTCCGGGTTGCAGTGCCGCAGCTTGCTGAGATTGACCTGTGGCGCGACGCCCGCGGCACGCCCCACCTGCGGGGCAAGTATGAGCACTGGCGCCCGCAGGGGGCCTGGCAGACGGAGGAGCAGTTTTCCGACGGAACCTTACGCCTCATGGGCCTGCTATGGGCAATCATGGCTGGCACCGGCCCGCTGCTTTTGGAGGAGCCAGAGCTCTCACTCCACCCCGAGGTGGTGCGGTATGTTCCCCAGATGTTTGCCCGGATGCAGCGGAGGACCGGCAGACAGATCATTGTGAGCACTCATTGCAGTGACCTGTTGAGAGACGATGGGATAGCACTGGACGAGGTGTTGCTTCTCTGCCCGGGTCCGGACGGCACCGAGGTGAAGCCCGCGGGCGACTTCCAGGACATCCGGGACCTCATGGAAGGAGGGATTTCCCTTGCGGAAGCGGTCATTCCAAAGACAGCGCCGGACAGAGCGGAGCACCTGTCTCTGTTTGGAGAGCTGTGAGGATGTACATCGACGCCGCCGTAGAGGGCATCGTGGATGAGGCAGTGGTACGCCGCCTCGTTGACTGCGCCGGTGGAACGTTAGGCCACGTCTACGGCAAGAATGGCAAGCGCTACCTGCGCGACAGTATCAAGGGCTTCAACATCGCCGCGCGACGGACCCCGTGGATTGTGCTCGTGGACCTTGATCGCGATTTCCCATGTGCGCCGCTCCTGTGCAAAGAGTGGCTGCCAAACAGAGCCAGGTTTCTGTGTTTTCGCGTGGCTGTACGTGCCGTTGAGGCTTGGTTGCTTGCCGACGCGGAGAAGCTGGCCAGTTTCTTGGGAATTGAGCGCAAGAAGGTTCCTGTTTGTCCTGAGACCGAGGAGGATCCGAAGGCGGTAATGATCAACTTGGCGCGTGCTTCTCGTCGTCGAGAGATCCGGGATGACATGGTGCCGCGTCCGGGAAGTGGCCGGCGCGAAGGACCAGCCTAGGCGTCCCGACTCATTGAATTCGCTTCAAGACACTGGCGTCCGGAGGTGGCACGCCATCATTCCGAAAGCCTGCACCGCGCCATCCGCTGTGTCGAACAACTCGTCCAGGCAAGACGATGATCACTGGAGAGAAAAAGGACTGCTTTCCCACTCTGCGGGCATGTGGTCCGCGTCCTCAGGTTCCTCACCTCGGCGTGGGCGAGGCGGCACATCGGCAGGTCCACCACGCACCCACGGAGGGCACCTCAATGGTGGCGGGTGCCATGCCAGCTGGCCAGCTCCCAGCGTCTCCCTCCTGTGCACTGCGGGAGGCCTTCCCACGTGGGCCAAGCGCCGGCGGATGCACTCTCAGGTCCCTGACTCCCGCTGCGCCCTTGCAGACTGGTACCAGCGTGAGCTGCTTCTGCCATTTGTCCGTGCCGAGACTGGTACCGGAAACGGGGGAAAGGGGCGTGGGCGCGGTCTCGTCAAGCACCGCCTCTTCCGCGAATGGGACCAGGCACTCTGCGCGGGGCAGATGCGGCAGCCTGCGCTCGGACGTCGCACGGAACCTAGACAGAGTGCACGATACTCTGGAGGTTCACCGGCCACAACAAGCAGTCTTCCGGTCGGGCGCACTTGCACCGCTCCGCCATGCCATGAGATCATTACTTAGTCTTAGGCACAGGTAGAAACGGGAGTCTCACATGACCAGAAACGTGGCCGCGATCATCATGGCCGGGGGAGCCGGCGAGAGGTTGTGGCCGCTCACCGCCAAGCGAGCCAAGCCTGCAGTGCCCATCGCCGGCAAGTTCCGCCTCATCGACATCCCTATCAGCAACTGCCTCCACTCGGAAGTGAATCGCATCTTCGTGCTAACGCAGTACATGTCGCGCTCCCTCAATCAGCACGTGGCAGCCACCTACCACTTCGATCCCTTCCGCGGCGGGTTCGTGCAGATCTTAGCGGCGCAACAGACGCCGGAAAGCGCCGCCTGGTACCAGGGCACTGCCGACGCGGTGCGCCGCAACCTGCAATACTTCGACGCACCCAGCAACGAGCGCTTCCTGATTTTGGCTGGCGACCACCTTTACTCCATGGACTTCCGCAAGCTCATCGACTGGCACGTGCGCAGCAAGGCGGAGGTCACCGTCAGCGCCATTCCCGTCTCCCGCGAGGTGGCTCACCGCTACGGCATTCTCAAGACGAACACCCGCGGCCGCATCATCAAGTTTGTCGAGAAACCCAATGACCCGGCAGAGGTGGAGTCGCTGCGTGTGCTAGCCGAGGTACTGCGCAACTTTGGTGTGCAAAGCAACGGCCGCGAACTGATTGCCTCCATGGGCATCTACGTGTTTGAACGCCAGACCCTCTTCGACATCCTCAACGAAAGCAGGGAGGAAGACTTTGGCAAGGGGATCATCCCCTATGCCATCAAGACACGCAGAGTCTACGCCTACCTTTTCGATGGTTATTGGGAGGACATCGGTACCATCAGCTCCTTCTACGAGGCGATGATTGACCTGACCCGCCCGGTGCCCAAGTTCAACTTCTACACCCAGCGCGCCCCCATCTTCACGCGCCCACGCTATCTGCCCGGGGCGAAAATCACCTCCAGCCTCATCGAGCGCACCATCCTCGCCGACGGCTCCATCGTGGAGCAATGCGAGATCAAGGACTCCATTCTCGGCATCCGCTCCATCGTGCGCTCCGGCACGCGCATCTACGGATCAATCATCATGGGCGCCGACTACTACGAGACCGACCAGGAGCGGCAGGCAGCGGCTGCGCAGGGCATCCCGGAGATTGGCATTGGCCACAATTGCCTCATCGAGCGGGCGATCATCGACAAGAACGCGCGCATCGGCGCCAACGTGCAGATCCTGAATCGCCATCGCGAGGGCTTTGTCAAAGCCGACAACTTTGTCATTCGCGACGGCATCCTCATCGTGCCCAAGAACGCCATCATCCTGCCCGGGACCATCATCGGTTAACTTCCCGTCCGGCTCTGTGCAGGGAGCCAAGATAACGGCTTTCGTGGGCCGGTCGCCGACAACTTTTTGCCGATGTTCGCCGTCTTAGGAACGGTAGCCGCCCCATCGGTTGACGAGGAATTATGGATGACCAGGCATTGATCGAACGGTTCCTTGCCGGCGACGTGGCCGCTTTCAACACGCTGGTGTGGCGCTGGGAAAAGCCGATCTACAACTTTGTCTTCCGCTATGTGGGCACCGCCGAAGCAGCCAAAGAGGTGACCCAGCAAACGTTCATTCGTGCGTACACCGGACTGCGCCGGCTGAAGAATACGGCATGTTTTTCTACCTGGCTACACCAGATCGCGCTCAACCTCAGTCGAGACGAGCTCAAGAGGAGGCGGCCTTTGTTGTCCTTGGACGGTGAGCATTGCGCGACAGAGGAAGGCCATTCCTTGCCCTCGGAGCTGTCAGACCTTCCCGAAAACCGACCTGACTGCGTGGCCCATAACAGCTATTTGGCGGCAGTGTTGAAGCGGGCCGTCCTCTCCCTGCCCGAAGAACAGCGGGTGGTCATCATCATGAAGCAGTACCAGGGACTAAAGTTCCGCGAGATCGCCGACGTGCTGGCGCAGCCGGTCAACACGGTCAAGTCGCGCCTGTACCACGGTCTGGTGGCGCTGCGCCGGATATTGGAGGAATGGGGTGTCGCCCAGGAGGTGTTGGACCATGAAATGTGAGGAGTGTCAACAGCACATTGCAGACTACCTGTACGACGAGATAGAAGAAGACCTCTCGCGACGTCTGGAAGAGCACTTCCAGGCTTGCGCTGCGTGCCGGACGGAATTGCAGAAGCTTCGGGCCACCAAGAAGGTGCTGGTCGCCTGGCCTGACCAAGATCCGGGCCTGCGCCTCACTTTTGTCGCTGCACGACAACCCCTACTCCCGCAGGCCTGGAGCGCGTTGCGCCGCTGGCAACGTGCGGGCTTGGCCGTGAGCTTTGCCCTGGCAGCGCTCCTGGTAGGGCTTGCGGTCAGCAACACCTCTGTCTCGTACAAAGGCGGCGGCTTCGAGTTCAGCGCCAGCCTGTGGCGACGTCCGGCCCCGGCAATCAGCCGCGAAGAGGTTCTTGCCCTGCAAAAGGCCACTCTCGCCATGGTTCAGGAGATGGTGCAGTCCAGCGAACAGCGGCAGCGCCTGGACTTTGCCCGGGCCCTCCAAGAGTTCGCCCGGGAGGTTGCGATGCAGCGCCAGGCTGACCTCGGCCTGGTGGGGCGTGGGCTGGAAGAACTGCACATGCGCACCCTCACGCGGCTGGAGCGCACAGATCGCTTCCTCGAAGAGCTCGCGCGCTTCGCTGCCTATGAGCAGAGGTTGCGGGACTAAGGAAAGTGCGCTGCATGGCTCGATGGCAAAAGACCAAGGAGGCGACCTGTGGCTAAGGCAAAACGGACCGGATTCTTGTTGCTGTGGGCTACTGCTGTGCTCGCCACGGTCGTGGCCGCGCACTGTTCCCTTGCTCAGGAGCAGCAACCGGCCACAATCAACGTGTTCATCGATTGTCCCGACTACTTCTGCGACTTTGATTTTTTCCGCACCGAGTTGCGCTACGTCAACCACGTGCGTGACCGCAAAGATGCCGATGTGCACGTGCTCATCACTTCCCAGGAGACGGGCAGTGGGGGCGTGGAGTTCACGCTGAATTTCATTGGACTCCGTGCCTTTGCCGGACGAGAGGACACCCTGCGCTATGTGGCCAGCCATCGGGCCACCGAAGATGAGATTCGCCGTGGCCTGGTGCGCTACATGGCAATCGGCCTCGTCCCATACCTCGTGCACACAGAGACGTTCGATAGGCTGGGTGTCTCCTACACCGCCCCACCGGACACTGCTGCCAAGAAGGTGGTCGACCCCTGGAACTATTGGACGTTTAGCATCCACCTGACGGGTTCTGGCAGCGGGGAGAATTCTTACAAGGACTACTACCTCTCCACCAGGGCCTCGGCCAATCGCACCACCGAAACGTGGAAGATCCGGCTTTCGGTAAGTGACTACTACTCCGAGAGCCGCTACGAGATCGGCGACGCCTACGCCGTGGTCAATATCCGGCGTGGCGGCGGAGCAAAGGCAATGGTCGTGCGCAGCATCAACGACCACTGGTCGGTGGGTGGCCGCGCCTCGGCCTGGTGGTCAACCTATGACAACGTCGATCTCGGGGTGCGGGTGGCACCGGCCTTCGAGTTCGACATCTTCCCCTACAGCCAATCCACGCAGCGCCAGCTGACGTTCCAATACGCCCTCGGCGCACAGAACTGCCGGTACCACGAAGAGACCATCTTCTTCAAGACGGTGGAGAACCTTTTTGATCAGAGCCTGACCGCTTCTTACGTGATCAAACGCCCGTGGGGATCGGTGACCACCAGCCTCGAGGCGGCCAACTACTTGCACGACGCCAAGAAGTATCACGTGGAGCTCTACGGCTCGCTGGAGGTACGAGTCTTCAAGGGCTTGCGGCTGACCACTGGCGGCTACGTGACCTTCCTGCGTGACCAGCTGTCGCTGCCCCGCCGCGGTGCCTCGCTGGAAGAGGTGCTGCTCCGCCAACGCCTGTTGGAGACCTCCTACAACTACTTTGTCTCCTTTGGCATAAGCTACACTTTTGGCTCCGTGTACAGCACGATCGTCAACCCCCGTTTCGAAACGCAAGGGATAATAATTCGCATGTGAGAGGTGCGGGGAAAGGACCCTCCGTTCGTAAGAAGGGCAAGTTGAGCATGAGGAGGTAGGAGATGAAGCAATTGCTGTGGCTTTGCGCCGTCATTGTTGTGGGCTGGGGCGCAGTCGGGCTGGTGCTAGTGCCGTCTGCGTGCACCGCCCAAAGCGCGGCCACTACCGACCTCAGGACCATGGAGCGGATACTTGACCGTCTCGTGCTGGGCGAAGCGCCTTCCGGGCGCACCCAGACCAGAGGGGTAAGGCTCGAAGGCCACGGCGTTCTCTTCAGCGTCCCTTACACGCTGCTTACCTATGCTGTAGAGCCCGACACTGCGACCAGATGGAGCAAAATGTACCCCGACCTTCCTGCTCTTTACTACCAGGTCACGCAGCGGTTCCGACCTGCAACTGCGCACGCCGCAGTGGACTCGGTGAAGTCGGCGCTGCTGGTATTCTTTTCCCGATGGGCCGGGGCCATAACTGGCCTCCAGCCCGAGCACCTGGTGACGGTGGTGGTCGACTTTCAGCCCGTGGGCGTCACCTTTCCAAAAGGGGCGAGGGACATGACCCGTCGCCTGGTCGCCGCGGCGCGCTTCGCGGACATCCTGAATTTGCGCAAAGGGACCGCGCCGTTAGTGGCGCTGCAGCGCGCCGTTCGCTTCACCGAGGAGAAGGGCGGGGAAGCCGCAGAGTCGGAGCTGGCCATTATGGCCGACATCCTGGATACCCATCTGCGCACTTCCTTGGGTGGCATTCCCTTCGGTGAATCGACGCGTGCCCTGCGCGTGCCCCACTTGGGCGTGGTGCTGGTCTGCGGCTCGCGCCTGCCCCCTGGTTCCGGCCCCAATACCTTGCTCCCCCTTGGGGAGTCCTACGAACAGGCCATGAAGAGCTACCGGGAGGCCATGGACGGCTATCTCCTGGCACTTCTTCGAGCCGACACTGTGGCGCAGGACACGAGCGCCGGCCCACCGGCCGAACCCGCCAAGCCCAAGAGTGGCACGAAGAAGGCCGAGGCCGGCCGGAAGGAGAAGGAATCCCGCGAGCAGCAATTGCGTAGCTTGGCCAATGAGGTGGTTGACCTCCTCGGACGCTATTGTCCGGCGCTGCGCTCCGTTCCGGAGGGCGAATCTGTCGTCGTGCTCCTGGAGGTCGGCACCTATGGCGCCCCACAGGCTACGCGCCTGCAAATCGCCGTAAAGATGCGCGACGTGAGGCGGTTGGCCAGGGAGGAGATCTCTCCGGCGCAGTTCCGCAGCCTTGCGGCCATCCTCCTGGAATAAGGCCGCAAAAAAATCAGCGCGCACAAAAAAACACTTGACACGCGGGGGCAAGTTTTGTATATTTGCACCGTAATCGAGCCAGACCCCCTGATACCGGTAACCCCCCTAATCCCGGTTCAAGTTCAAGGCTTGGTTACGATTCAAGAAGCCGAGCTTGATACTCCGAAACCGGTAACCCCCCTAATCCCGGTTCACATCAATGCTCGGTTTCTTTTTTGTGCCGACTGCGGCGGATGAGGTGTAGGAGGTTCGCGGAAAGGGCGCGTAGGGGGCGAGCACCTCTGCAGATGAGGACCGGCAAGTCTGCCACCAGCCTAACGGCGGGCGACTTGCCTTTTGTGTATCGTGTGCAGCAAAGTGCTGAGAAGTGTGAGAGGGAGTAAAATGGCAAATCGGAGGACAAACCACCGGCGTCCGCGCGTGGCGCTCGGTGCAGTGATCGTCGTGGCCCTGCTGGCCACCGGCGGCCTGCTCTTTCGACTTCTGGACCTGGGCCCCAGGCACCGCGTACGGGAGCTGGAGCAGTCGCTGCAACAGCTGCGGGCATCGCTCAATGCCGACAGCATCCGGCAGTACCACATCCAGAAGGTGATGGCCATCATCCAGATGTACAATCCGGAGATGCCCTCGAGTCAGCGCTACGAGATCGCCAACGAGATCTACAACATGACCCTAAAGTACACCAATCTCGACGTCGATCTGTTGTGCGCGACCATCACCCAC
Organism: candidate division KSB1 bacterium; assembly: GCA_024655945.1. Lineage (NCBI taxonomy): Bacteria > Pseudomonadati > Candidatus Zhuqueibacterota bacterium. The sequence goes on along the minus strand of JANLFK010000008.1, from coordinate 107,825 downwards.
GAAACTGCTGGCACCTGGGACCCGGACATCGTTTCCCCGGCCGGGGCCATGGGGCTCATGCAGATCATGCCCGCCACCGGCATGTTCCTGGCAAGCTACGAAGGCCTCAACTGGAGCTCGCCGGAGGAGGTGCTGTTCAACCCCGTCTACAACGTCCGGCTGGGCGCCCGCTTTCTGGCAAGCCAGATCGACTACTACGACGTAGACGGCGGGTTGGCTGCCTACAATGGTGGCGAGAAGTGGGCGGCGCTGTGGGTGAAGAGCGGCAGGGACGACCGCATGCTGCCGCGCGAGACCAGGGAATATCTGCCCGCCGTGCTCGCGCTGTACGAGGAGTTCGCCAACATGCGCTTCTGAGCATTCTCCCTTTGCTCTGCGGGCGCATACCTACGACTGTTTTGCTCCGGAAAAAAGAAGAGGCCAGCGGAATTCCACCGGCCTCTCTTCATACTAGGGCTCTCAATACCCGTAGTAGCCGCGAAAGTCCCTGATCGAGGCCTTCTTCTTCAAGTCCGCCAACCAGTCCTGGAACACCCGGTTCCGCTTGCGCTGCAGGAGCTGCTGCTTGAGCACTTGCTTCTGCGCCTCGAACTCCGCGGTGTTGAATTTTTCCCTCTCCACCACCTGCAAAAGATAGTAGCCGCGCCTGCCCTCGATGGGTTTGGAAGTTTTGTCTTTCTCCAGCCCAAAAGCTGCGCCCAGGAATTGCGGCTCCCGACCCACTCCCGGCACAAAGCCGGCCATCGTGAACCAGTCGGTCGTCTTGACTTGCAGGGAGTCCTGGGCGGCGATCTCTTCGAGCGTCATGCCTGCGGCCACCTTCTGGTAGGCCTGCTCGCACATGTGCCGGGAGCGCTCGCGGTTGCGCTCCTGGGTGAGCACGGCGCGGATCTGTGGCTCTACGTCTTCCACAGGCCGCACGTGTTCCTTCTGGATGCCGGCCACCACCAGGACGACAAAGCCCCGGTCTGTGCGAATGGCACCGCTGGTCGTGCCCTGCCGGGCCGTGAAGATGAAGCGCGAGGTCTGCGGATCCCGCCCCAATTCGGGGACGAATCCCCCGGCCGGGAAAAAGTCGCTGTGATGAACCTCAAGAGTCTCTGCCCTAGCCAGGGCGTAAAAGTCCTCCCCCTCGCGCAGGCGGTCGGCAAAGTTACGGGCCGCATAGTTGGCGTTTTCGATGGTGGTGCGCAGCGGGCCAAACTTGAGCAGAATGTGCCGCGCCTTGACCTTCTCCTTACCGTCCTCCCTCTTCTTGTCCTCGACCTTGATGATGTGCAGCCCATGGATGGTCTTTACCGGCCCGACCACTGCGCCCACCGGTGCGGCAAAGGCGGCATCCGAGAAGGCCTCGAGCATGGCCTCGCGCTCAACGTACCCCAAGTCACCCCCTTTGTCCGAGGTGCCTGGGTCCTCAGAGTAAGTCTCGGCAAGGTCGGCAAAGTCCTCACCCTGTCGTGCTCGACTGAGAATTTCTTCAGCCAAGCGCCACACCTCGGCCGTGTCTGCGGCTGTGGCTTGCGTGCTGAAGAGCACATAGTCGATCTTGCGCTTCTCCGGCTCGGTAAAGTCTTGGCGATGCTTCCGGTAGTACTCGAGCACTTCTTTAGGCGAGATTTCCGGCTCCTCCTGGCCGTGGGCCGTGGGGTCGAAGAAGATGTACTTCACGCGCGCCCGCTGCTTCTGCTGCTGATATTCCCGGCGTACCTCGTCGTCGGTGACGCGCACGCTGGCGGTGATGGCGTCCTGCAGCTTTTGCTGAGGCAGGTAGAGCCGCAGGAGTCGCTCCAGCTGTATCCAGTACTCCCGGAAACGCTCGTCCTGCAGCGCTGCCTGGTAGCGACGCAGGTCAAAGTTGCCGTCCTCGCCTTTGAACACTTCGACTTCGCGCACAAAGTCGGGCGGCTGCTCGAAGATGTGGTGCTTGATTTCCTCGTCAGTTACCTCCAGGCCAAGCTTCTTGACCTCCTGGCTCAAGAGCACATTTTCCACCAGGCGGTCCCAGACGCTGCTGCGAATGCTTTCCATGCCGTAATCGTCGACGTCCTGGCCGGTGCGCTGGCGGTAAGCGGTGAGCTCATTCTCCAAGGCAGCGTCGTACTGCTCGCGGGTGATGTCCTGGCCGTTGACCACGGCGATCACCCCCTGCTGGAACCTGGTGGTGGTGCCGCACTTCAGCCCACCCATGCCCCATTCGAAGACGATGGTGGCGAGGAAGGCCAGCACCAGGATCATGAGAATGGTCTTCATGCTCTGCCGCATCTTGGTCATGACAGGCATATGCAGTTCCCTTTCGCGACGTCACTTGTCCTTCGTTGCGAGCCCCAACATCCGGGCCCTTGCTGCAAAACGTTTGAAATATATGCTTAGCCCCGCACAAATGCAAGGTCTTTTTCCCTTTGCAGTGTAGGGACCAGGCAAAACCTTCCCACCTAGGTGAGGTGATCAGGGATAGCTTCGAGTCGTTCTGTCCCTGTGCGGTGGCCTGGTTGTCATTGCGCCAAACCAAGGATCTGGTTGCACGATTGCCCCAGGAATATTATATTCCACCACCCACCCCGGAGGACCACCCATGAGCCCTGAACCCTATTGGGAGCGCCTGCATGACTCCAGAGACCCCCTGGCCCTGCGCCTGAAAATGCTCAGCTGCTCTGCGGAGCAGGTGCGCAACATGGTCTCGACCGCACAGGCCTTTCGCTGCAGCACCACGATGGTCGGATAGTGGCCGATCCACGCCTGGCTACCCGCGCGTTCCTGGAGAAAAGACCAATTGACATTCCGGCAAATTTCTATTACATTTTCTCCGCTTTCGCGGGGGCTGAGGAGTGAGCGAAAGGGACCAAGGTGACCTCAGAACGCAAGCGGCTGTTTCTTGTGGATGGATCGGCACTGGTTTTCCGCTCCTACTACGCGTTCATCCGCAACCCGTTGATCAATTCCAAGGGAGAGAACACCAGCGCGGTCTTTGGCGTGACGCGCTCCCTGCTCAAGATTGTGCAGGAGGAACAGCCCGACTACCTGGCAGTGGTGTTCGACCGGCCGGAGCCGACCTTCCGGCATCAGCTGTATGAGCAGTACAAGGCCACGCGCCAGGAGGCGCCCGTCGACCTCATCGAGCAACTGCCGCGCGTGCGCGAGGTGGTCGAAGCGCTGGGCATCCCCATCATCGAGAAGCCGGGGTTCGAGGCGGACGACATCATCGGCACGCTGGCCAAGCGCGCTGAGCAGCAGGGTCTGGAGACCTACGTGGTCAGCGGCGACAAGGACCTGCTGCAGCTGGTCTCGCCGGCTATCAAGGTCTACAATCCCCGTCGCGCCGGCGAAGCCGTTGAGGTGCTGGACGTCGCGGGCGTGGAAGAGAAGCTCGGCGTTCCCCCGCAGCGCGTGGTGGACTATCTTGCCTTAGCAGGCGATGCCTCGGACAACGTCCCAGGAGTGCCAGGCATCGGGCCGAAAGGGGCGGCGGCCTTGCTCAAGGAGTTCGGTGACTTGGAAAACCTCATGCGCAACGTCGAAAACATCAAGCGCGATGCGGTGCGCAAGGCCATTGTGGAGCATCAACAGGAACTGGAGATCTCCAGGAAGCTGGTGACCATCGACTGCAACGTGGACGTCGACTTGACCTTCGACCAGTTGGTGCGACGGGAGCCCGATGCCCCGCGCCTGATGCGGCTGTTCCATGAGTTAGAATTCGCGTCGCTGGCCGACCAGTTTGCCCAACGTGGCCAGCAGGCGGTGACCTATCGCGCCATCCTCACTCGGGAGGAACTGGAGTGGCTCATTACCCAGCTGCGCGCCGCCGGCAAGTTTGCTCTTGACCTGGAGACCACCTCGCTGAATCCCATCGACGCCGAGATCGTCGGCCTCTCCTTTGCCTGGCGGGCGGGCGAGGCCTACTACGTTCCCGTGCAGGCGCCGGCCTTGGACTTTACCCCCTGGGCTCCTGCTGCGGAGGTGCTGGCACTGCTCAAACCTCTGCTTGAGGACCCCGGCCTCAAGAAGTGTGGTCAGAATGTCAAGTTCGACATGGCGGTGCTCAAGATGGCCGGCGTGACCCTGGCAGGCGTGGAGTTCGACAGCATGATCGCCTCCTATCTGCTGAATCCCTCGGGCCGGCAGCACAACTTGGATTCGCTGGCGCTGGAGCATTTCGGCCACAAGAAGATCGCCATCAGCGAGCTCATCGGCTCGGGCAAGAAGCAGCGGAGTATGGCGGAAGTGCCCCTGGCCCAGATCGCCGAATACGCCTGCGAGGATGCCGACTTTGCCTGGCGTCTGCAGGAGAAGTTGGCGCCGCAGCTGCATGAGGCCGCGCTGTGGGAGCTGTTCGAGAGCGTGGAGATGCCCTTGGTGCCGGTGCTCATGCAGATGGAGCTGGACGGAGTGTCACTGGATGTGCCCTTCTTGGAGCAGATGTCCCAGGAGTTGAGCCGGCAGATGGACGGCCTCATGGCCCAGATCTACGACCAGGCAGGGGAGGAGTTCAACATCAACTCCACGCAGCAGCTGGGCACGATCCTCTTTGAGAAGCTGAAGCTCCGCAAGGTGCGGCGCACCAAGACCGGCTACTCCACCGACGTGGCGGTGTTGGAAGAGCTGGCAAAAGAGCACCCATTGCCGCGCACCATCCTCGAGTACCGGCAGCTGGCCAAGCTGAAGTCCACCTACGTGGATGCGCTGCCCAAGTTGGTCAACCCGCGTACCGGACGGGTGCACACTTCGTTCAATCAGGCAGTGACGGCCACGGGACGCCTCTCCTCTTCGGACCCTAACCTCCAGAACATTCCCATTCGCACGGAGATGGGCAGCCAGATCCGCAAGGCCTTCATCCCGAAGGACGATGACCACGTGATTCTGGACGCGGACTATTCGCAGATCGAGCTGCGCATCATGGCCCATCTGTCCGGCGACCCACGCCTGCGCCAGGCCTTTGTCGATGGCGAGGACGTGCACCGGCGCACTGCTGCCCTGGTGTTCAAGTTGGACCCAGAGGAGGTCACTCCGGAGCACCGGCGGCGGGCCAAGGAGGTGAACTTTGGCATCATGTACGGCATGGGGGCCTATGGCTTGTCGACGCGCCTGGACATCCCCGTGGAAGAAGCCGAGGCCTTCATTGCCACCTACTTTGCCACCTACCCGGGCGTGCACCAGTACATCATGAAGACGCTGGAGCAGGCGCATCGTCAGGGCTACGTGACCACGCTCCTCAACCGCCGGCGGTACCTGCCGGAAATCAATAGCGACAATCGGCGGATGCGGGAGTTTGCCGAGCGCACCGCCATCAACATGCCCATTCAGGGCTCGGCTGCGGACCTCATCAAGGTGGCGATGATCAATATCAGTCGCGCTCTGCGCCAGTCAGGGCTTAAGACCAAGATGATCTTGCAGGTGCACGACGAGCTGGTGTTTGAGGTGCCCAAAAACGAGGTGGAGCAGGTGCGCACCCTGGTGCGGCACGAAATGGAGCACGCCATCACCATGGACGTGCCGATCAAGGTGGATATCGGGGTGGGCAGGAATTGGCTTGAGGCGCATTGAATTGCCGCGCGCGGGACGGCCGCTGAGGGGCTGAGGGACACTCACGAGGAGGGCAGGCTTGGGGCTGCCTCAACAACAGCGCATGGGATCAGAGATGAACCAAGGCAACGTTGGCGAAAAGTGCGGCGACGAGGTGGTTCTCACCATTCCCAGCGACCCACGCATGCTGAAAATCGTCCGGGCAGGCGTTGGCCACCTGTGCGCCATCATGGGTTTCACCAACTTGGAGAAGAACAGCGTGGTCCTGGCGGTGGACGAGGCCTGTTCCAACATCATCAAGCACGCCTACGGCGGCGAAAATGGGCACCCGATCGAGATTCGCTGCCGCATGTTTCCTGACCGCCTGGAGGTGCGGCTGCGCGACTATGGGAAAAAGGCGGACCTGCAAAGAGTGCAGGCGCCAGCCACTGACCGCGTCAGGCCAGGCGGCTTTGGGCTGCACCTGATCAGAACGGTCATGGACACCGTGCAGTACAGCAACGATCCGGTGCTAGGCAATCATCTGCTACTGGTGAAACACAAGCGCGACACTGAGGAGCGGCGTGGTGGAAGTAAGAGTTAGGCAAGAAGGTGGGGCGGACATCGTGGAGGTAGCCGGGGAGGTGGACCTCTTTTCCTCGCCGGAGGTGCGCAAGGCTCTCCTTTCGCTGGCCAAGAAGAGGTCTCCGCTGATTATCGTGGATCTTGCCCGAGTGAGCTACATGGACAGTTCGGGGTTAGCGACTCTCATCGAAGGGCTGCAGATGGCCCGGGCCCACCAGGGGGAATTCAAACTTGCCTCCCTGCGGGAGGAGGTGCTGGAGGTCTTTGAGCTGACGCGGCTGGTGGATGTGTTCGAGATTCATGACGATGTGGCACAGGCCTTGGCAAGCCTGAGGCCAGGCGGCGATGGGCGTGGTTAAGTCGACATGCGGTAGTGTCGGGCGGCTCACCTTGCAGACGGCTGGCCATGCAGGAAGCATGGCCCTCCTTTGTTGGCGTACCTGTGCCCGCATTCTGCTGGCGCGGGTGCGCCTTAGCCATACGACCCAGCAGTTGGTACGCACCGGCGCCGATTCCGTGCCCATCGTGGCGGTGATGTGCTTTCTGGTGGGGTTGATCCTGGCCATGCAGGCTGCTTATCAACTGGAGCCGTTTGGGGCCACCATCTACGTGGCCGACTTGCTGGCGGTGTCCATGACCAGGGAGATGGGCCCCATGCTCACCGCCATCATCGTCACCGGGCGCAGCGGGTCGGCGATCGCTGCGGAGCTGGGCACCATGAAGGTGTCGGAGGAGATCGACGCGCTGCGCACCATGGGCATCGACCCCATTCATCTGCTGGTGGTGCCGCGTACCCTGGCCCTCATGGTGGCCGTCCCTTGCCTGACGCTGATCGCGGACGCGGTGGGGATTGCCGGCGGCCTGAGCATCGCGGTCACGGCCTTGAAGCTCTCCGCGGTGCAATACCTCAAAGAGACCGCCGACGCTCTGGTCATGAAAGACCTGCTCACCGGTTTGGTGAAGAGCCTCTTCTTTGGCCTGATCATCGCGCAGGTGGGCAGCTACCAGGGCCTGAGAGTGAGCGGGGGCGCAGAAGGGGTGGGGCGCGCCACCACGACCTCGGTGGTGAGCTCGATCTTTCTGATCATCTTGGCCGACTTGGCATTCACGGCCTTGTTCTATTCCACACTGTGACGGTTGTCGGACTTCGATGGCAAAGGTGGCAATACAGGTTTGCGACTTGGTAGCGCGCTACGACAGCCGCGTCATCTTGGACCACATCAATTTGGAAGTGCGCAAGGGCGAGACCATGGTCATTGTCGGCCGCTCGGGGTGCGGCAAGAGCACCTTGCTGCGCCACATGGTTGGCCTGGACCAGCCGGCCAGCGGCCACGTGTTCATCGACGGGATCGACATCACCAGCGCGGACGACAAGGCCAGAAACGAGCTCCTCAGAAAGATGGGAGTCCTATTCCAGAGCGGGGCGCTGTTCAATTCAATGAGCATCGGCGACAACGTGGCCCTGCCGTTGCGGGAGCACACCCGCCTGGAGGAATCGACCATTCGCATCATGACGCGCATGAAGCTGGACGCGGTGGGGCTGGCCGGCTTTGAGCACTTTTGGCCGGCGCAGCTGTCAGGGGGCATGAAGAAGCGGGCCGCCCTGGCGCGGGCCATCGCCATGGACCCCGAGTACCTCTTTTGCGACGAGCCGTCGGCGGGCCTGGACCCGGTGGTGGCCATGGGCATCGACAAGCTTCTGCTGCGCCTGAAGAGGGCGTTCAAGATGACCATGGTGGTGGTGACGCACGAGTTGGCCTCCATCTTCACCATTGCCGATCGCATCGCGATGATCGATGGCGGGCGCATCATTGCCGTGGGCACCCCCGATGAGCTGCGCGCCAGCACGCACCGCCGGGTGCAGCAGTTCCTCAACCGCGAGGCCGATGAGGAGGAGCTCGACCCCAAGGCGTACTTTCGCGCCCTGACGCAAGAACCAGGAGATTAGGATGACTTACCGCCGCAGCGAAGTGAAGGCCGGCGTTTTCGTCATCGTTAGCCTGCTGATCCTGCTGACGTTCATCATTGCCATCAGCGGCCTGGACCTCAAGCGCGACACGCATCGCTATTCAGTGCGTTTCCGCTACGTGGGTGGCATCACGCGGGGCTCGCTGGTGCGCGTTGGCGGCATGGAGGTCGGGCGGGTCACTGCCCTGCGCATCCCTGCGGACGGCGACTCCCGGGTGGAAGTGGTGCTGGAGGTGCGGGGCGATGCGCCGATCAGAGTCGACTCGGAGGCGTTCATCACCACCATCGGACTGATGGGCGCACTTTATGTGGAAATCACCTTGGGCTCCCCGGATGCACCTTTGCTCCCCAGTGGCAGCACAATCAGGAGCGTCGAGGTCACTGCTTTTGCCCAGATGTCCGGCAGCCTGGCATCGGTGAGCGAGCGGCTCAACGAGCTCGTCGCCAGGCTCAATCAGTTGCTCGGGGAGCAGAACCAACAAGCCGTTGCCGCCTTGTTGCAGAACGCCAACGCATTGCTTGGTCCGCAGAAGGGGGAGCTCCCGAGGCTATTGGCGAGGCTGAACGGCGTTGCCGAGCAAATGCAACAAGCTGCCGCCTCCTGGAATGGGGCCATCACGGACAATGAACAGGCCGTTCGCCAGGCAGTGGTGCAACTGCCGCAGGTGCTGGCGCAGAGCTCGGCGACACTGGCAAGCATTGCGGCAGCCAGCTCCCACCTTGATGAGCTCCTTGTCGCCAACGGAGCAGAGTATGCGCAGATGATGGCAGACCTGCGAGCCACGGCCACGAACTTGGAGGAGCTCTCGCGAACACTTCGGGAAAGGCCGTGGTCGCTCCTGCGCGCCTCCGGGCCAAAAGATCGAGAGCTGCCAGACTGACCAGAGCGAGGTTGTATATGATGCGGACTGCAATGGTGGCCACTGTGCTCTTGGCCAGCACGTTGGGGTGCGGACACGTGCCGCAGACCCACTACTATCTTTTCGACTATGAGCGGGCCTCCGTGCCTGGGCAGACCTTGCCGGTGAGCATAGGGATAGCAAGCGTTGAGGTGGTACCGCCCTATGACCAGGAGCGGTTGGTCTTTCGCCGCTCGCGCCACGAGGTGGAGTTCTACCACTACCACCGTTGGGTGGAGCACCCGGCGCAGTTGGTGCGCAGGTGCCTGCTCCGCGACCTGGCGCAGTCGCAGCGGTTCCGGGAGGTGGTCCCCTTTCCGGGACACCGGTCGGTGGACTATGTTCTGAGCGTGCGCATCGAGCGGCTGGAGGAGTGGGACGAGGGCCAATCCTGGTTTGCCTGCCTGGAGTTGCAATGTGAGCTGGGCAAACCCAAGGCATTGGAGCTGCTCCACAGTTGGAGAATCAGCGAGCGGGAGATGACCCGTGAGCATTCTCCCGCCGGTGTGGTGCAAGCCCTCACCCGCTGTTTGCAACGCGCCTCGCAGAACATCCTCAATGAGCTTGGTGAGCACGTTGCAGCACGATGAAGCGAGGAAGTTAGATGGGAAAGTATCTGAGGCTCATCGGCGAGCTGTGGCGTTTCCTACGGATACGCAAGAAATGGTGGCTTGGGCCGATCTTGGTGGTCCTGGTGCTGCTCAGTGTTCTCATTCTGTTGACGGAAGGGTCAGCGTTGGCCCCTTTCATCTACGCTCTGTTCTAAGCACCTCCGTCACAATCTTTGCGAAAGGTGGGAGGGTGATGAACTCCTGTCTGCGGTGCGCTCGCCTGGCCTTGTGGGGAGCGTCCCTCTTTTTCTTCCTCGCCAGTGGCTGCGCGAAGCGACCCCTACCGGAGTCCTCTCTTGCGCAAGTGAATGCAGAGCAGATTACCGTGGCCGAGTTCGCTGAAGAGTTCCTCTTCCGGCCGAAGTTTCGCCCCGACAGCAAGGGGGCTGAGGCCGTGCGGGAACAGTACGAGAAAATGATGGAGGAACGCCTGTTGGCCCAGGAGGCAGAGAGGCGCAAGTTGCACCGCGACGAGCGCATTGCTCTGCGCCTGGACTGGGTGCGGCGGCAGGCCATGAGGGAGCAGCTCTATCGCAAGAAGGTGAAAGAGCAGGTGCAGGTCAGTGAGGCCGAGCTGCGGCAGGCCTTTCTGCGGCGCCACACCACGCTGCAGGTTCGCCACATAGTGGCGCCCAGCGAAGAGGAAGCCTGGCGACTGCGCAGCCGCCTTGAAGCTGGCGCGTCATTCGAGGAGGTGGCCGGGCAACTGCCTCCGCTCCCTGGCATGGTTGCTCAATCAGGCAAGCCGATTGCTTGCCGCTGGGGAGAATTGGACCCGAACTTTGAGGCGGCTGCGTACGAGTGGAAGGTGGGGGAACTGTCGGCGCCGGTCAAGACCGGGTGGGGCTATCACATCATCCGCGTCGAGGATGTCAGCAGGGAGGGTATCCTCACCGAGGAAGACTTTCAGGCGGAAAGACGCAGCATAGAGCGGATCATCCGGGCCCGCAAGGAGGACAAAATAGCGCGCGACTACGCAGCTGGCCTTCTGCAGGGGGTGCAGGCGCGGGTCAACGGCGAGCTCTTCGCCTATTTGGTGAACACGGCACGCGCAGCGCTCAGAGACTCGGCCGGGCAATTGCCAGGACAGCTCCCGGTGCTCCAGGACGAAGAACTGGGCAGGATGGCCTCCGCCCTGCACGAGCGCATGGACCAGGTCTTTGTCTCCATGGGCGAGAGGCAGTGGACCTTGCGCCACTTCTTGCGCCTTGTGCAGGCCATGCCGTTGGAGCAGCGCCCGCACATGCATCGCCCCAACCGTTTCCGGCAAGAGCTCCAGGACTTGATTCGCGACGAGTTCCTGGCCGACCAGGCGGCGAGGGAGGGCATGGCAAAGGAGCCGCAGGTGAAGGCGGAGGTGGAGCGCTGGCGCCGCATATTGCTGGCGGCACGCATGCGCAGCCTGCTGACCGACACGGTGAACCTCAGCGACCAGGAACTGCGACTCTACTATGCGCAGCGGCAACAGCGCTACCGCCTATCTACGCCTCTTGAACAGCTTACCCCGCAAGCGCTGGAGGTGCTGCGTGAGGACGCCTGGCGTGCCAAGGCCGACAGCGTGGTTGCCTCCTTCGCTGCGCAACTCCGCCTGCGCGCGCGAATCCGGGAGAATCCGGACGCCTATCAACGCGCCTTCGCCGAGGTGGGGGGAGACCATGCGGCGTTCATCAAAGTGATGCCGGTGAAACCGTGAGGCCCAACGACCAGGGCACCGATCCCCTCGGGGCGTCGCTGCCCCAGTGGTGCAAGGCCAGCCGTGCGACGACGGAAAACTGAGAGTTCCCTCAGAAATCTGTGAACGCGGAGACGCTCCGCCCGCACTGTGCCGCCGCTCTGAGCACACCATGAGGGACCGCGATGGTGGCACAAGGGTTGCAAAAGTCGGCCTGACGGGGGAGAGCAAAGGAGGCCGATATGCGTCGACGTGTGTTGTTTCTGGTTTCCGTGGGGTGGGCTGCCCTGGTGCCGCTGGTCTTCGCGCAAGTGCCGGCAGAGCGTGGCCAGGTGAAACTTGCTAACCTGCCGAGCCTTCTTACAGGTGCCTCCAGACCGGCCCGTCTTTTTGCGCTTCCCACCGGTGCAGTGCTCCGTTCCTTCGAGATTTCCCTTTCGGCAGGCAGCTCTTACGGTGTGGCCAATGGCGGCGGGACCGTGGCCCGAGCATCTTTTGGCTTGGGCGGGATCGCCGAAGTGGAGTTCTCTTCGGCAGAGGTGGCCAACCAGATGAGCGGTCAGACCACCCGCCTGCCCACGCGGGCCTTCAAGATGGGCTTGACGCCGGAGTGGCTGCGCGGCCGCTGGTACGTCCCGGATGTAGCCCTGCAGCTGTGCACTTCCAACTGGGGCGAGTTGATGCGCCGCGGCGACTATGTCAGCCCCGACAACAAGCGCATGGACGCTTTGGGCAATCGCCTCACCACGGCGGCACTGGAAAGCCGCGTCACCACCCTCTACCTCGTCGTGGGCAAACAGGGGGCAGTGGCCGGTGTCCATGTCGGCCTCTGCCTGGCCGATGTGCGCACGCGCCGCGGCATCCAGTGGCTTTACAACGAGGCGAGTTACACCACCACCGCCGTGGAGATCCCCGAACTGCAGAGAAACATCGTTGGCCCGGCTGGCGGAGTCACGGTGGCCATGAATCCGCGCACGCACCTCATGGTGGAAGCAGGCCCGGTTCCTGAAATCCGCTACCTGGTCGAAGAGCGCACGGTGGCGGTGCGCCGTGTATGGCGAGCGGTTGGTGGCGTGCGGTTCTTTCTCGGCTCCTGGCTGAGTTGGGACACCGGCGTCCGCTACCAGAGCAACTTCGAAGGCATTGCTGATGCCAGGATTGAGATGGGCCTCAACATGATCCTCCCCTTGACGCGCGGCCGCCCGTAGGCGACAGAGCAGACGAAGCATGCGCCGCACGAGTACATAAGATGGACTGCCCAGGACAGATGCCGGTGCGAGACATAGGAGAAAGCTAATGGGACGCAGGCGTTTTTGCTGCATAACGGCGGCGGTGGCGCTAGTCACCGCCGCGCTCCCGGCACATGCCCAGTACTGGGGCGGACGGGTGCTGGAAAAGTCCTTCGAGCAGACGGAGTTCTTCTTTCTGCCCAATGATGTCCTCCCTTATGGCCTGGGCGCGTTCAGCAGGGTGGCGCCGGGCCTCATCGACGAGCCGCTATTGAACGTGGCGGTCAATCCTGCGTACCTGTGCCGCGCGGAGCTGCAGCGCCCCTATCTCTACCTGGACTTTCGCAACACGCATTTGGTGGAGGAACAACAAGGGTACCGCTGGCCTGGGCTCTACGTGGAGGGGCCGGCGGCGGCCGACTTTGTGCCGCCTTACCCCTGCTTCTTCTTGCAGACGCGCCGACTGCCCGAGCCGGTGTTCTCCGGCGCAGTGCTGGCGCAGCCTTTCGGCCAGAAGCTTTCCCTCGGCCTCACCTATCAGGCGTTGCTGCAGGACCAGGCCTACTACAGCATCCCGCAGGACATCTACCGCGCGCGGGTGGGCCTGGACTATGCAGGGAACAGCGTGGCGCGCACCGAGGATATCCCGGTGGTTGACTGCTACCAAGGAAGCGACGAAATGCACGAGGCCGGCCACTTCCTTGCTGCCCTTGCTGGCTACAAGCTACTACCCCGCCTCTATTTGGGAGCTAAGGTGAATCGTACGCTCTTTGCACGGGACGGCTCCTTCGGCTCTCGGAACCTCTGGGAGGTATCGCCACGTGCCGGCCAGTCCTTATGGCGCAACAGCGAGGAGCGCACGCAAGACTATGACCACTGGGACATGGCAGGCGGATTCTCCTGGGGTGTGAGCAAGAAGGTCCAGGTGGGAGCGACGGTGGGCTATCTGTGGGGTGACGCCGTGCAGTCGCTGACCAGGAGCGACAGCTCGTACTGGTACTACAAGAGTCCAGGGGCTCGCGATTCCAGCCGCTACGGGCAAGGCGCTGCCGCGCAACAGGATTGGGATCACCGGGGAAAGACCACCTACGGCGGCGTCACCCTGTGGGCCGAGCTCAGTCCCACGCACCAACTGGTGGGCTACTACATGTACCTGTCCCAGCGCACGGATATCGCGGTCAGCTCCTGGGCCCACGACACCTCGTTCAGCGCCTACTTTTCCGATTGGGACAGCGAATGGTACAAGGGCCACGGGGAATCGGCCTTGCATGACGTGCGCAGCGGTGCGGGCGACGCCCCTCTCAAGCTCCACCGCCTGGCCGCAACCCTGCACTGGCAGCTGGAAAGGCAGATGCGCCTGCACCTGGGCGTACAGTATGAGGAAAAGCGCAGGAGCATCGCTAGCAGCGAGGGCGTGCTCGCCAGTCGCCACAGCAGCTTCAGCCACGGGGGGAGCAGTTCCTCGGAGTGGCACTACTCCAGTCGCGTGGACGAGGACAAGACCTTGCACTGGGACTTTCGGGTGCGCAAGCTGGCCGTGCAGCTTCCGGTGGTGCTCACCTGGCAGCCGCGCAAGCCCGTGGAACTGCTCCTTGGCCTCAACCGTTCCATGAAGCAGTGGGAGATCACCGATGTGACCACGGCGATCTTTGCCTTTCGTGAGGTCACCGAAGACAGCGTGAGGTCGCGCAAGACCGATTTCGGCGAGCGCTACACGGAGCCGCGTGAGAAACGAAGCGAGGTGCAGACCACCTTCTTGGCCGGGGTGACGCTGCGGCCCTCCGCGCGCTTTGGCGCGCGTCTGCTGGCGGTGCCCCACTACGCCTCGACGCCAGCGGGCATGACCCTGCGCGAGATGCAGTGGTGGTTGGCCCTCACGCTCACGATGTAACTTGCAGGAGGCAGGCAATATGCTGACGCATCGAGCCATGACCATGCTGTGGGCAGCGGCGCTCCTTGTGCTTCACTGCACGCGGGACTTTTCGGTGGAGCCGGTGCAATCGCAGGCACGGGAGCTCACGCCGCTGGAAAAGCACCTCACCGAGGCCGATAACCGCTTCGGCCTCAAGCTCTTTGCCGAGCTGGCAAAGGAGGATCTGGGCAAGAACGTGTTCATCTCACCGCTGAGTGTGGCTCTGGCGCTCGGCATGGCCTACAACGGCGCCGCGGGTACCACCGAGGGGGCGCTCCGCCATACCCTCGAGTTTGGGGAGCTGTCCGCTGCGGAAATAAACTCCTCATTTCAAAGCCTACTCAGCCTGCTGAGCCAGCTCGATCCCTCGGTGACGATGGAGATCGCCAATTCGGTCTGGTACCGCCTGGGATTCGCCGTGGAGCAGGAGTTCGTGCGCCTCAACCAGACCTACCTCAACGCCGAAGTGCGGAGCCTGGACTTTGCCTCCCCCGCTGCGCTGGGAATTATCAACGCCTGGGTCCGTGACAAGACGCGCGGCCAGATCTCCTCTATTGTGGACCGCATCAATCCGGGGGCCATGCTCTACCTCATCAATGCCATTTACTTCAAAGGGACGTGGACGCGGGAGTTCGACCCCGACCTCACCCGCGATGACCAGTTCACTGCCGCCGATGGCTCCATGGCACCATGTCGCATGATGGCCCAGGAGGGCGAGTTCTCCTACTTTGAGGATGAGGAAGTGCAGGCCGTAGATCTTCCCTATGGCAACCGCATGTTCAGCATGGTCGTGGTGTTGCCCAAGAGCGGTGTTTCGCTGCAGGCGCTGAGCGGCGCCCTCGATGCCGAGCGCTGGAACCAATGGATGGGGCGTTTTGCCACGCGTAAGGGGAGCGTGCAGATGCCCAAGTTCAGGCTTGAGTATGAGGCAAGCCTGAACCGAGCACTGGCGGCATTGGGCATGGCGGAGGCCTTTACCGTCAGGGCCAATTTCACGTGCATCAACCCGCAGGGAGGGCTGTACATCAGCGAGGTGAAGCACAAGAGCTTTGTGGAGGTGGACGAGAAAGGGACCGAGGCGGCGGCGGTGACCGCCGTGGTGATTATTAGGGTAACCAGCGTTGACCCCAGCTTCTTTGTCATGCGCGTGGACCGGCCGTTCCTTTTTGCCATCCGCGAGCGCCACTCGGGCACAATTCTCTTCGTCGGCAGGATTCTGAGCCTGGCCTGAGGAGCATGTGGCTCGCGAGAGCATGGTCAGGGACTGTAGCCGGAGGTTCCTGATGAAGCTCGCATGCGCACGGCTCCTCTGTTGCGCAGCCTTCTGCTCCATGGGGGTGGCATGGGCTCAGCTGGGCCCCTACTTCGCGCCGGCCCTACCCTATGCCGGCCGCCAGCCACCTGGGCAGAGCATGGGTGGTGTCTCCCCGGTGTGGGCGGAGGAGGTGCCCTCCGGCTTGGGCAATCCCGCCGGCAGTGCCGGTATCGACCGCGTCACAGTGGCGATGGGCGGCCGGGTTGCCTTGACCTCACTCTCGTTTCGCAAGACCACAACCCGCGAGTCGGCAGACGAGACTTTTGCGGAATGGCTCTGGCCCAGCTCCCTGGGCGCGGCCATTCCGTTGCGCCTTGTTGGACAGCACATGGCAGTGAGCGCCACCTACGACGGCCCGGCCGCCATGGAATGGGACGGCACCCACGCGCCCACCAAGACGGAGGTGGCCAGGAAGGGTTCGGCCTTCTCCATTTCCCTGGGCGCGGCATGGCTGCTCTCGCGCAGGGCAGCCTTTGGCATTGGCCTTACCAGGTGGGTCGGCGAAACGCGCTGGGAGTTGTCCGCCCCCTCGAGCGAGCAGACTGGTCAGGTCAGGCAGCACTATCGAGGAACGGGCGTGCATTTCGGCGCACAGACGCGCGGGGCGGGTCTGGCGGCCGGCATTGTCCTCCACTTGCCGCACCGCCTGATGAGTGGCGAGGCACGCGCTATGCCGCCGTGGGGACCAAAGGTGGAGTACTTGCACCGCCAGGAGTTCCCGGGAGCCGTCGACTTTGGCATAGGATACGCCAAGGGGGATCGCTTTGCAGTGGCAACCAGCGCCGTGCTGCAGAGGGCTTCGACTTTCCAGACGCGCAGCAGTTCGTGGCGCGCCAACAGGGGAGCGAGTGGAGCCGGCAAAGTCTCCGCAGGAGTGCAGTACCAGTTTGCCCTTGACAAACTCACCATTCTTGCGTATATTTCCTATGGCATCGTGCGAATGCCGAAGGCGCAGGGGATGGACCCGCCGGAATTCCTGCAGATGACCCGCACCGACGATGACCTCGTGGTTTACGAACTGACCCTGGGCGCCTCGGCAAAGATGAAGAGGTGGGCGCTCCACCTCATGGCACAGTGGCTGCGTAGCTCGTTTGCGGTGGGCGAGCACCTGCTGGCTCCTCCGTGGTCCTGAGTGATGGTGGAGACCTCAAGGTTTGAGGTCAGGCGAACTCAACTCAGTGTCAGCTTTGGTCTGTCGAGCAGCCTGTAAGCGGAGCCGTAGCGACGCCTCGCGGCCCATTGCCCTTCGAGGGGACATCTGCCCCAAGCAAGGAACAGGCCGGACTTTTCAGGTTCGTGCGCGATCAATGCGGTGCGAGCCGGCGGCGGGCGCGCATGACCTGAGCCGTTGGCGGCCCTTTGAGGCCAGTTTCTCTTCCCGGGCAAGAGGCGCCGAAGGGAAGAGCGGCCCGCGCTGCGGTTTTCGGGACAAAACAGGGGAGGATAGTTCCCTGCGGAACAGGTGGCTTTGCGCCTTCGTGCTGGCGGTGATGGCCATGCTGGTCCCTGCCGCTGCGACTGATGCCCAGATGCTCGCTGGGATCACCGCGCCAGTGCAGACAGAGTTCGGTATCTACCGGCCGTACCCGGTGTCGGTGGTGCCGGCCATCCCGCCGTACACGCTGGCACCTGAGTTGAGCAATGTCTGCAACTTCTCGCGTTTTGCCTTCTCCGCTGAGGAGCTCGCCTTGCTGCGGCAGAACCAGTTCGTGGTCACCCCTCGCCGCCTCACCGGCGGCGGGACAGGTTACAAGGAGGTCTATGACCTGTACAATGAGTGCCGCGAACAGGGGATTCCCATCCTGGTCACGACTGACGCCATGCTGCACACCTTCCATCTCTGCTTCGACTACATCCTGAAGACTTGCGAGGAGCAGCGCTTCTTTGGTGACCTGAACGAGCTCCTGGCTGTGCTTCTGGCCCAGGCAACACGCGACTACCAGAGCGCCACGCTCGCTCTTGCCCGGCAGGCTGCCGCGCTCAACGTCAACTACTTGATTGTGGCCAAGGCCTTGCTGGACACGAACTTTGCCAAGGACGACAACGTTCTCCCGCCCGAGGCGCGCCTCTACGATGAGGAACTGGAGCTCATCTACCACCCGCCTGGCTGCACCCAGTGGCCCTCGCCGCTGTTTGGCCCCGACTACCTGGAAGACTACACGCAATACAAGCCACGTGGCCACTACACCAGGAGCGATTCCCTCAAGCACTACTTCCGCGCCATGATGTGGCTGGGGCGAATGACGTTTGCTTGCGCAGAGGCGGACAAGACCCTCGGCGCGCTCCTGCTCACCCGCTGCCTCAGGAACTTGGCGGTCGGCTCCAGGCAGGGCCAGGAGGTGTGGGAGGACATCTATCTGCCCACGGTCTTTTTCGTGGGCAAGAGCGATGACATCAACTTCTACCAGTACGACTCTCTGGCAGCGGCCGTTTACGGGTCGCAGTACACAGCCTTGGACGTGGATGCGCTGGCCGACAGCGCGGGTCTCGGCCCCTTCATGCGGCTGGCGCAGAAGCTGCCAGGCTCGAAGATCGTCAGCGGCGATACCATTCCCAAGGGGTTCCGCTTGATGGGACAGCGCTTCATCCCTGACTCCTGGGTCATGGACCAGTTGGTCTACAACCAGTTACCCGACCGCATCTGGCCCCGGGGATTGGACGTCATGGCGGTGCTTGGCTCGCAGCGCGCCTACGACCTGTTGGCGCATGATCGACGAACATTCACCGGCTATGAAAAGCGCTTGAACGAACTGCGCGCCGAGTTTGCTGCCTATCCACCTGCTACCTGGGCGCAGAACGTCTACTGGAACTGGCTCTACTGCCTGCTGCCGCTGCTCTTCCCCAAGGGTCAGGGCTTTCCCGCGTTCATGCAAGCCCTTGCCTGGGTGGATAAGGAGCTGTTTGCCGCGCTGGCCTCCTGGGCCGAGCTCCGCCATGATACCATTCTCTATGCCAAGCAGAGTGGCACCGAGACTGGGGTGCGCCCACTAAACGCGCTGGAGCAAGGCTACGTGGAGCCGAATCCCTGGCTGTACGCCCGCCTGGCGGCCTTGGCCAGCTACCTGAGGGCCGGGCTCCAGGCACGCGGGCTCCTGTTTGAGAACTTCCGGCCGTCCCTGCAGAGCATGGAGGACCTACTCCTGAACTTGAAGGGGATCGCGGAGAAGGAACTCCGCGCCGAATCCCTGACCTTCGACGAGTACCGGCTCATCTGCAACATCGGCGAAACCATCGAGACCATCGTCACATTCTCCCTATGGCCCGGAGGAGGCCCTGGTTTCGGAGAGGAGGACGAAATGCCCGTCATCGCCGATGTGCACACCGAGCACAACACCGCTCGGTTCCTCGAGGTGGGCGTCGGCTATCCGTACGCCATCTACGCCATCTGCCCGGTGGAGGGCCAGCTAAAGATCGCCAAGGGCGTGGGATTTGCCTACTACGAGTTTATCTCTCCCGAACGGTTGACCGACGAACAGTGGCGGGAGATGTTGAAGAAGGGCCAGCAGCCGCCCCATCCGGAGTGGGCGGCCTCATTTGTAGCTGAGGCCGGCTGGCCAAACAGCAACCCCATGGCCTACTACCCGCACAAGTCGGGCATGGTGGCCCTGCTGGTGGCGGTCAACCCGGACAGTGTGGCAGCCGGAGGCGCGGTGCAGGTGAGCATCCAGAGCAACTTTGGCTACCCACGGCTGAGCGGGGCCGAGGTGACGGCTGAGACCCGGGACGGCATCGTGCTGATGTCCTTGCGCGCCACGGCACAGGGCGATGCCTATGTGGCTACCATCCCCACCGCTGGCTTTCCGTGCGGGCGAATCTGGGTGAGCGTGGTAGCTACCCTGCCCGGTGGCTGGGAAATGCCCGACACACTCGGCTACCGCACCAGCTTTGTGGTACGCGGGGCGCAAGGAGTCGAAGGGGAGAGGCAGGGGCCTACAGGTTTCGCTCTGCTCCCCGGCTATCCGAATCCCACGGCTGGCGTGGCTGCCCTGCGCTACACGATCCCTGCTGCGCAAGAAGTGGAGCTGGTGGTGTTTGACCTCAAAGGTAGGATGGTGCGCACGCTGGCAGTTGGCCCGCAGACTGCAGGCGAACATGTGGCGGCTTGGGATGCGCGGGACGTCCCGGCAGGGGTCTACCTGGTCCGTCTCCGCGCAGGTACGCAGAAGGCATGGCAGAAGCTAATTGTCACCCGCTGAACAGGAGCTCAACAAGAAAGGTGAAGTCATGGCGAGAACCTGCAATCTCGAATTCGACTTTGTCTATCTGGCGCGTCTCACCAAGGCCGGGTTGAAGCCGCTCAGCAGGTGGGAGAAGCCGCTTGCGCCGCAGGGGCACCGCCTTCTTCGCCGCCTGGGCCTGCGCACGGCCACTGCCGAACGGCTCCTGCAGAACGGGGGCCGCACTACCGAACTGATCTTCGCGCGCGTCGAGCTCCCCATCCGTCTCTACCTGCACCGCTTTGCAGGCCGCCCCATCACCAAGTCGGCTGAGGAGCAGCGCGTGGAAGGGTTCCTGTTCGGCTATCCGCCTTGCTGCGTGGAATCCTTCATCCGCAATGGCTACCAGCCGAACGGCCTGGCGGCAGAGGAGCAGCGGCTCTTCTTCCACTGGGCCTGTGCCGGTTGCCCGGTGACCCCGTTGCTGGTGCCGCACTACCGGGCGGTGTTCGAGGAGTGCCAGCAGGAGTTCCGTTCTCAAGCCGAGACCGGCCGCAGTTGGCCAAGGCTGCCCCGCTTAGCTGCGGCTGCGGCGATGGTGGCTGCCCTGTCCGCCGGTGCCCTGGACCGCCTGTTCGCCCAGGATGCCCACTGGCTCCCCCTTGCCTCAGGCCTAGACCGCAACGGCAACTACCTGCTTGACCGCGTGGAGGAAGGCCTCCTCGGTCTGGCCCCCGACACCACCGCCAGCAGCCTCGCACGCATGGTGATGCAGAAAATCGCGGCTCTGCCCCAGGGCCAGACGCCTGGAGGGATCTACATCGAGCACTTCCCGCAGTATGGACTGGAAAAGTGCAGCATCTGCGGTGCTGACGTCAACATGGGGTTTGTGCTGATCAGCAATGACAACTTGAAGGAGGCGATTACCCTTCCTTACATGGCCCTGCACTATCTCGAGCACGGGAGTTTTTCCTTTTCCGGAGAGCTGCATCAGGGACGCGTGCACCTGCTGCGCCTCCTCCGGGTTCTGGGCCTGTCGGATCGAGTCCACGTGCTGCAAGTTGAGCCTTCCGCAGACGGGGACGACGACGGGCTCGTGGACGCCGCCGAGGCCCGCCTCAGCTTTTCGCCGCAGGTGGCCGACACCGATAGCAATGGCGTGGTCGACGGCTTGGAAGTGAGCTTGGATTGGGCGGCGGAGATCAATGCGCTGCCCAGCGCGTGCGGCTGCGCGCCTCCTGGGGATCGCGTCTACCGCATCGAGCATCAAGCCAAAGGTCTGGAGACTTGCGCCATCTGCGGGGAACTGGTCAACATGGGCTACGTGGAAATCGTCAACCCGATGGAGCGATTCGTAGTGGAGATGCCCTACATCGCCCTGCACTACTTGGAACATGGCAGTTTTGCCTACGAGGGCGACGTGCATGGCCGTGGCCTGGAGGAGCCGCGTACCCTCGACTGCGTGCTCCATTCGCCCGGCGGCTACCACCAGCAGCCCGTTGCCGGCGATGCCGATGGCGATGGCCTGCAGGATGACGAAGAGGCCGGACTTGGCACGAACCCCACTGCACGCGACACCGACGGCGATGGGATCCCAGACGGCGCGGCCCTTGCCTGGGAACTGCACCAGGCGTTCCAGGGTCTGCCCACCGAGCCGCGGCCTGATGGCCCCTACCTGCGCCATTACCTGCAGCGCGGGGTGGAGCAGTGCGCCGTGTGCGGCCAGTGGGTGAACATGGGCTTTGCCAGATTGGTGAACCCCACCCGAAGCGACTCACTGGACGTGCCGTACATCGCCGTCCACGCACTGGAGCACGGTGCCTTCACCTATGACGGCAGCCTTCATGGTGCGGGACGCCTGGACCCGGTGCGGCTGGCCTGGCTACTTGGCGTGCAAACCGCGGTCGCAGAAAACCAGTCACCTCTGCCGCGTCGTTCTCGGCTCGTCGCTGTTCACCCCAACCCCTTCAATTCGGTGACGGTGCTGTCCTACGAATTGTCAGAGCCTGGGGTGGCTGAGCTGGCGATCTACAACCTGCTCGGCCAGAAGGTGCGCACACTTGCATCGGGGTGGACGCAGGCCGGGAGCTACCGCGTGCTTTGGAACGGCCTGGACGAAGGAGGTGAGACCTTGCCCAGCGGCCTTTACCTCTGCTGCCTAAGAGTCGGTGGGCGGAGCCAGGTGTCCAGAGTGGTGTTCGTCAGGTAGAGGGATATCCGCCTCCTCTGGCTGATGTCTCCACACAGACGGGGAAAACAGACATGTGGGCAAGGGCTTTTGTGCTGCCGCGTGCGGTGCCGGTAGCTATGCTGTTCTGCGCACTCGCCAGCGAGGGTGGCGCGCAACCGGTGTTGCCTGGTCTCCGGATCGTCCCACTGGCAGAGGGCCCTGGTGATGATTGCCACCCCTATTTCAGCCGCGAAGAGGCCGACCGACTTTACCGCGTGTGGGACTCGCAAATAGACAGCGGCAATACGGAGGTTTTCCTGCGACAGCGCTCTCGCGGGGTTAGCGGATGGGGCGAGAGCATCCGTCTGAGTAAAAATCCCTGCCTGGATCAGTTCCCAGCGGTGGCCATTTTTCGGGATGACCCCATTGTCGTATGGGAGACGCAGGGGGAACATAGCTTTGAGCTGGTCTTCTGCAGGCATGATTCGGTGGGGTGGTCTCTGCCACAGTCCATAAGGCGAGATGAGATCGATGATCGTCACCCCACCCACTGGCGTTATCCGCCCTGTTTAAACGGCAAGCCCTGGCTGGTGCTGGCTTGGGAGCGCGCTGGTCAACTCTATTGGGGCGAATATGGCGGGGAAGACTGGCGCATTGTCGGTCCAGTGGCGCCGCAGTCGGGGGTGCAAAGAAATGCCTTTCTGCTGGCAGACTTCCTCTCGCGGGGGGAGGTGCTGTTCATAGCATGAGAGCTCGTGGAAGGCGCCAGCTCTCAGATCTGGGGGAGCTGGCTGCGCAGGGGCAACAACCAGCAGTGGGCTGCTCCGCTGCCGTTGAGTCCCGGCGGCCATCGGGATTCCCACCCGGTACTCCTGTCCGAGGGCTGGCCTTTCGATGCGGGTGCGAGGAGCGTCGTATGGCAATCCGATGCAGATGGCGATGAAGAGCTTTATGCACGGAGATGGTGGAGCTGTGAAGATTCCGTCTACCTGTGGGAGACGACAAAGCTGACCGAGAACGAAGCCGTTGACATTGATCCCTATGGCTTGTTCTTGCCTTTTGGCTGCCTTGGCTCCCCGCTGCTGGTATGGGCTTCAAACATCGATGGCCATTTTGACATCTATGGTGGCACAATGTCTCCAGAGTTTCGGATTACCCAAGACGCCTTTCCGGACCGCTCCCCGATCATTTCCGTCGCCTTCCCCTTCCCCAATCCTCCTGATACCAGCTGGGACGCCTGGGAGAGTTTTCGCGATGGCAACTGGGACATTTTGGCTGCGGGCATTCCCGAACAAAGGGGCCTCGTGGTTGACGAGAGGCCCTTGGTGCCAGGTGACCTTGTTCTGTATCAAAACTATCCCAACCCTTTCCACGTCTCCACGGCAATCCGGTACGACATGCGTACGCCGGGCTTGGTGAGGGTGGAAATATACAACATCCTCGGGCAGAAGGTGCGCACGCTGCCGGAGGAATGGAAGGCGCAAGGGAGCCACCAGGTGCGCTGGGACGGCAGAGACCAGAGCAGAAGGCCCGTGCCCACCGGCGTTTACTCCTGCCGACTCTGGGCGGGTGGCGCGCAGCAGGCCATCCAGGTGCTTTATCTGCCCTAGGAATGGCGCTTCGTGCGGTGTGCTGCGACAAGTGCTTGAAGTAGAAAGACTGCACGCTGGTCATTACACGTGGGCGCAGACTGACCGGATGAGGGCTCGCTCCGGACGTTCCCCCTTGCGGGCATGTGCAGCGAGGACGCTTCCTGGTCTTCTGCACTGCGGTGATGACGCTGCCTCTTGACAGGCCCACGCCGCATAGGCAGAGCACGTTGCGCCTGCTCACCAGCGGCGTGAAGAACCCTCACCAGACGGGGAGGTGCGTCATGAAGATGCGAACATCGCTCGTCACACTCTTGCTCCTGTGCCTTGCCGCCGGCTGCCAGCGGCAAGAGAGAGTCTATGTCGGCGCGACCGATAACTTGGTATTCGGCTTCAACGACAAAGGGGAGCTAATGTGGAAATGGTCTCTGCCCGGTTTCCACGTGCGCTTGATCACCGATTCGGTTTTCTTCGCCGGGAGGTCTCAACCGGCATCGCTCGTGGCTGGTGACGTGAGGACCGGCAAGGAGTTGTGGCGTTGGACTGCCGAAGGGGTGCTCGTCGGAGTGGGCACAGACAGCATTTCGCCCGATTGCACCGTGGTGGCCTGCACTGTGGAAAGAGCCACAGAGGTGGAGCACGTCGAGCTCCATCCTCGCACTGGTCAGCTACTGGCCAGCAGGATGCGCCCCAACGAGCGCCCCTGGCGCGAACCCCGGGCTGGCGCCGCCTGCCCTGCGGCGCCACTGGAAAAACAGGTGCACGTCTGCTGCTCCTCCTCATTCGCTCTTGGCTTTGATCCCGACGCCAAGCTGGTGTGGCGACTGCCGCTCCTGCCGGAGGAGACCCACTGCTTGTCCACAGCGCAGCATGTGGTTCTCAGGCACGGCACCGGGCTGCGGGTGGTAGACCGCTCCACCGGGAAAGTGGCGTGGCAAGCCAGCTATGACAAGAAGATCACAGGCGTCATAGATGGCGGCAATTTTGTGGAAATAAGGCTGGCGGATGGCACCTTCCGACGACACGAAGCGGCCACCGGCAAACCTTTCGAGGCCCGCCAAGGAGGCGGTTGGGGGCTCCGAGGGAGGAATTACGTGAACTCGAGTGCCGGAGGAAAAGCGCATGCGAGGTTCGTTGGTGGTGCTTGTGGCCTTGCTCGCACCATTCTGGCAGGCACACTCCCAGGACTAGGCGGGGAGCAGCTAAGCAAGAAGGAAACCAGTGTCGCACAGACAAACTCACCTGCTGCCGCTCGTCGTGCTCTCTTTGGCGGAAGTGTCAGGCCAGTCCTCGGGACCATTGCCTGTTGTCCCGCCTGCCCAATGGCCCAAGGACGACTGGCACCCTTACTTCTGCAGAGGGTTCTTGGGTGCGGTGGACACGATTCTTTGCCCTATGATTGGCAAGTAAAGCCCGGGAACGCAGGACTGTTCGCTCATGGCCGCACGGGACAGACTGCGTGAGGCGAGCCGCTGTGTCTCGCCTTCGATCCGGCGACGGATCAGAATGCGGTGCTCGAGTTGGCGGGGGATTGTGCGATTGTTATGTGAGAAAGCACCCGGCGCGACAACGCGGACCTGAGGTACGCGACCCATGAGCAGTGTCGGTGGTCCGCTGTCGAGCTTATCACCATAGACTTTGCGGACGAGGAGGATTTCCTTCCGCTTGGCCAAGGTGGCCCACCTCGCAGTGGATCTCTACAACGTGGCCGGCCGCAAGGTGCGCACGCTGGCAGAGGGCCTTCAGGCGGCCGGCTGGCACCAGCTGCGCTGGGATGGCCGGGATGACAGGGGTGGCCCTCTCCCGCGGGGGGTCTACTTCTGTCGCCTGAAAGGCAGGGTGTTCGACAAGTCGATCAAGAGTCTCTTTCTGCCGTAGCCGCAAAGAGGCGGCGCAAGGGGAGAGGGGAAAAAGCGTGGGTCCGGTCCGAGAGCGAGGGAAACGTGGCCGTAGAGTGAGAATGGCGTTGTGTGGCAGAGGGGTTCTCCCTCCGCACGAAGAAAGTGGCCTGGGAGCCGAGGGGGCGTAGAGACGGGGAAACCAAGCTGGGGCAGTCCTCCTGAGGCGGCCAGGCGGAAAGACTGTACCAGGAGGCGCAACCGATGAGTGCGCGAAAGTGCTGGTTGTGCGTTTTGTTGCTTGGCCTCAGCTGTGCCAGGCAGCCGCAGGGGCCGGCGTATGTCGCTTCCACCGAAACGTTCGTATTCGGGTTCGACGAGAAAGGCAAGGTGCTCTGGAAAACTCCCATGCCGGGGTTTCGGACATGGGCCTTCTCTGACTCGATCTGGCTTGCTTGCAGCCTCGTGCCGGCAGTGCTGGTGGCCATCGAGCCCACGACGGGCAAGGAGCTGTGGCGCTGGTCTGGCGAGGGCCTACTGGTCGGAGCCGCCCTGGACAGCATTCCGCCCGATTGTACCCTGGTGGCCTGTACCGTGGAGACTGCCACTGCGATGGTGCACATGCGCCTGCACCCACGCACTGGTCATTTGCTCGCCCGCTGGACGCGCCCCAACGAGCTTCCGTGGCCACAGCCGCGCCAAGGGGCTGCATGCCCGGTGCAGGCGCTCGAGGAGCTGATCGAGGTTGCCTTTTCCTCTGCAACCGCCTTCGGTTTCGACCAGAATGCCAAGCTGGTCTGGCGGCTCCCTCTGCGGCCGGAGGAGCGTCCTCGCCACTTTTCCATGCGCTACGTCGTGCTGGGTACCGAATGCGGTCTGCGTGTCCTGGACCGGCGAACCGGGAACATCTTGTGGGAAAGGCACTACCCTTCCGCCGTTCAGTCACTCAGCGGCGACGAGGACTATGTGCAAGTCGGCCTGGCGGACGGCACCTATTGGCTGCACGAAGCCGCCACTGGCAAGCCGTTCCGGCCCTCTCAGGCTGCGCTGCCGCAGCAGCGGTAGCACACACTGCTCCTGCAGCAGAAGGAGGCACCATGAGAAGCAAAACGCTCTTTGCGGTCGCCCTTGCCCTTGTGGCATCCCCGGCGGGGGCGGCTCCACATGCTGGGGGTGAGCAAACGGGGGAATCGCCCGTGCTGGTGGCTACCTCTTCCTCGCCACTGGCCACTGCCTTCAACAACGGCCGCCGCATGGTGAGGGATAGCAGGGACAACCGTTATCTGGTCTACCAGGACGTCAGCGACGGCCTGCCCATAGTTTGTTTCGTGCGGAGCAGTGACGGCAAGGTCTGGTCGACGCCGGTGACCCCGGCCTTTGGGTGCTTTCCCTCGCTGGCCATTGATGAGCATGACCACCTCTTCTTGGTGTGGCAAGACCTGTGGCAAGACCCAAGCAGTACAGGGATATATTGTAGCCGGAGCACCGACGGTGGTGACACCTGGGAAAGTCCCTGCCGGCTGAACCCCATTCCATCGTCTAATGACGACGAGCCGGTCGTCCAATACCCCGTGGTGGAGGCAGGCGCCAGGTATGTATATTTCGCCTGGCAGCAGGGGGCCACCGCCCCGGCAGGTACGTGGCACGTGATCTTCTTTGCCGCGCTGCCAAAAGATTTGCTCCGGCCCTGGGGGTCTTACCTCTGGAGGATTTCCCAGCTAACTGTGGATGCGCGGTTCCCCGCGCTGGCGTGCAATCTCGGCTTTCTTGACGACGGCAGCGTGCACGTCGTGTGGGCCGAGTCGACCGCCACCGGTGCCGAGAGAATCTGTTACCGCCACATGGATGAGAGGACCCATCTCTGGACCCCTCCCCTCGACTCCCTAGCCCTGGACTTATCGTCAGGGACGTCCGCGTCCACACACCGCCACCCTGCGATTTCCGTGGGGAACGGGGAGATTGCACACGTGGTGTGGGACCACGGAAGCGGCGGCGGCTTCCATAGTCTGCTCTTTGCCGACATCGCGCAAGCCCGTTTCGACCACGAGGTGCCCACATGGGGAGATGCCATGGTCTGCGTGGATGACGTGTACCTCAAGTACAGTGCGCTGGTCTGGGTGAGCCAGGACGAGGTCTACTACATGCAGGCGCGGGATGGAGCCTTGCTCCATCCTGACCCAGTGCCGGTAAGCGAGCGCGATGGGGTGCCAAGTCGTTACCCAAGCGTGTGCTACAAACAGTTCCGCGCCGACTCCCTCGACGTGGTGTGGACCGATGGCAGCGAGCCGCCCTACCGCATCTTGTACCGGCGCATGGCAAAGATCTACCCCGGGCAATCGGCGGACCAGCCGGCGACCAGCGGGCCCAGGCGTTTCGCGCTGTTATCGAGCCACCCGAATCCGTTCCGTGCCGGAACGGTCGTTCGCTACGAACTCCCGGCACCCTGCGGGGTGCGGCTTGAGGTCCTCAACGTGCTGGGCCAGAGGGTGCGGACGCTGGTGGACCGGCCCGAGACGACGGGTGCGTATCAGGTGGGCTGGGATGGTCGCGACGAACAGGGAAGCAACCTGCCGGGCGGGGTTTACCTCTGCCGGCTGGTGGCAGGGTCTTGGGCGACAACCACCAAGCTTGTGTTGCTGCGGTGAAGGTGCCCCTGGAGAGCCCTCGTGAGACAAACCCGATGCTTCGCCGCACTGATGGGGGCGATGCTCCGTTGTTGGCAAGCCGGTGGCAAGTGGTGTTTACTTCTAGCTGATTGAGAGAAGCGGATTGAGAAAGAGCAGGCGAATTGTGTTGTCGCGATGAGCACTGGCTGCTGCTCTCAGAGAACCTTGTGCGCCCCGTAGCTGCGCCTTTATGGGCGGGACAAGCTGCCGAACTCCGGTTTTAGCGATCTACACCGGAGGAGACGGGGCCGAGAGGTGGGCAGTGGACAGCCGTTGATTCGAGTGGCCACTACGAGACACCGCCTCTCCCGCCTGAGCAAATGTGGCTTCGAGGAGGCGAGTGAAATGCGTGGAAGGCTTTCTGTTGGGATGCTGGCCATCGGCCTTGCTACATCAGCCTTGGCACAGACCTTGGAGCCCCTGGGGATGGCAGGGTACGAACTGACGTGCCTGGCCTCCCATGAAGGACGCCTCTTCGTCGGTACCCCGGGACAGGGCGTGTTTGTCCGGGATGCGCAGGGCGGAAACTGGCGCTCCCTCGGTTTGGAAGGGGCCACTGTCCTCTCCCTCTATCCTCACGACGTTGGCCCCCTCGGTTGGTGCGTGGCCGCTGGTGCCGAACCATCTGGTTCCGGCGCCGACACCACCCTCATCTACTGCTGGACGCCGACCGACTCCCAGTGGACCCCCATGGACAAGGGGCTCGAGCGCTCGGAGGTGCGAGCCGTCTACGCACTCGACGGCTTTCTTGATCCCCGGATCTGCGGGGAGACTTTCGCCGGCGGGGGTGAGGGTGTTTACCGGAGAACACTGGGCAGTGAGGCATGGGAAAGAGTCTCCGAGTGGCACTTCGCCACGGTCTACGACCTCAAGGTGAATCCGGCGAGGCGTACCGTCTGGGCGGTTGGCGGTGGGACCTGCGCCTTCATCCCTTTGGCGGCCAAGTCGACGGACGCGGGTGACACTTGGGAGTACCTCCTTCCTCCCTCTCCGGCCCCCTTGTTATCGAACAGTTGCCTTTCTTTGGCCTTCCATCCGCACTTTTCCGACACCCTGTTCGCGGGAATGACCGGAGCCGTGGTGCAGACCACCGACGGCGGAGAGGGGTGGCGCTTCGCGCTGCAGGAGGAAGGGACCGATTTCAAGGGCCTGGCCATTGACACGGGCGGGCCACTGCACGTGTGGGCAGCAGGGAGCGGAGGCCGCGGCTCGTGCCGATTCTGGGAGAGCTTTGACGGAGGTCGCCAGTGGTTTCGCATGCGGAAGGTGGAAGAGAGGCTCGCCTCAGGCGTTGTCCGCCTGGTTTTCGACCCCCTCGCTGCGGGAGTCGTGTACATAGCGACATCCCACAACGGCGTGTGGCGCTACGAGAACCATGCTTCGCCCGTCAGCCAGGACGCCATCGTCCTTACCCTGCGACTGCAAGAAGGCATTCCGCTGGACATGGCCTTGGCAGAAGAAATCGAGGCGGCACTGAAAGCGGCGCGCGAAGCGGTGAGTGCGCTAGACGGGATCCATGCCTTTCCGGAGTATGTGCCCACGGAACTGCTGGTGAAGGCGGATGCCCCCTGGACACGAGCCTGGGCGGTAGGCCAGCTGTGGACGGGCAACCAAGCCGTGGATGCCCTTGGGCGCCAGTTCTTGTTGACGGGCGCACGGCCTCTGTTGCCATCCGGGCAGCCACAATGGTGGGTGCTCACCTTTGCCGCGCCGCTGAAAGTGCCACTCCTTGCCCGCCTCTACCAGGCCTGCGCCGGAGTACTGGCAGCGGAGCCAAACGGCTACACCGGAGACGGGGACAATATCCAAGCCTTCAAGAAAGACGAAATGTGGCATTTCGTCTTCTCTAAGGGATGGGGAGACTGCCGGGCAGGATGCATTGATCGCTACTACTGGTATGTGACGGTGAGCCACGACCTCTCCGCACGGCTGGTTGCCGAGTGGCAACAAGATTTTTCCTCCCCGCGCATTCACCTGTGGAATATCCCGCCTCGATACGCAGCGACCGTGTTCAAGAGCACAGAGGAGCTTCTTCTGGCAGTGGGTGCACCCGAGTGGTGGGTGCGGCGGCACGCGCTGGAGGTTATCGGTCGGCTCTTCGCCTACCCGAACCCCTCGGTTGGAGAGGACTTGGCAAACCCCTTGCTGTTTGCCCAACTCCGCCAGGGGGTCAGGCAGCGCCGTGAGGAGGTCATCTCCCTGGTGCGCGGCTGCTTCGGTGACCCGGACGAGGACGTGCGCGCCTCTGCTCGCCTGGCGCTCACGAGAGTGCTGGGACTGGAGGGCGGCGATTTGGCCTGCTACTTCCCGCTGGCCGTTGGTAACTGGTGGCGGTTCACCGGTGGGCAGCGTTCGGAGGTGAGGGATACCCTGCGCCTCGGTGGGCAGCTTTTCTTCCAGGTGGATGGCCTGGCGCAGGTAGGACGGGCCTTCGTGCGATTCGGAGAGGACAACAAATTGGTACTTGCCACGACCGGCATCGCGATGTGCTGGTTGGACTTTGCTGCGGACAGCGACCAACCATGGGTGGTTTCTGTGCCCGGCTCCGCGGCCCGCTGGACGGTGTCGCTGGAAAGCACCTCAGACACCGTGACCGTTCCCGCGGGCACGTTCACGCACTGTTATCGTTTCCTCTTCAGGTTTTCCGGGAGTGACAACGATTGGGTGGAATGGTACGCACCCGGCGTTGGACCGGTGAAGCGGACGCTGTACGGTTTTGCCGTGATCCACTATCTGCTGGAGGTTGCTTCAGTCAACGGTGTGGAACTGCCGGCCGCGATACCATCGCCCGCGGGAGCGGACGCACCCGGCGAGTTCCGTCTGCTGCCGCCGCAACCGAATCCACTTGTAGGCACTGCCTTGCTCAGTTACCAGCTGCCTGCCGACGAGCAGGTGACGTTGGTAGTCTACGACCTGCTGGGCCGCAAACAGCGCACCCTTATATCTGGGCGAAGGGCAGCGGGCACGCACCAGGTCACCTGGGACGGGAAGGACGACCTGGGCTGGCTCCTTCCCAGCGGCCAGTACCTGTGTGTGCTGAGTGGGAGGAGCGGTCGCCAGGTGCAGAAGGTGGTGCTTCTGCGTTGACCACCGGACCTGCGAAAGGCGGACTTTCTCTCGGCAATTCCCTACATTCCCAGGTGTGTTGTGGAATGACGACTCCTGAGTGCCAGGATGTCCTTTGTGTGCCCTTTCTTTGGCCGTTCGTGTCTGGGGGGGCGAATCGGTACCCTCAGACCTGACCCCGACTCCCCAGGCGAGGTTTTATGTGTATGTGCAAGTCAGGGTGGAAGACATGCGGAGTAGACGGGCGATTGCGGACTGTGGCAACCGCAATACGCTGCTGTGGTTGAGCAGGTGACCAGGGAAAGGGAAGGCCCAGGCTGCTGCGCCTGGCAGGGCAGTGTGCGACCAAGCCTTGGGCTTTGGAACGCGCCGGAACGATTCGTTGGAGATGACCGGCTGTCCCGGCTTGGAGATCGCTGGACGAGCAATGCATTGCGAGCGTGTCTCGTTGGAGTTGGGGAGAACGGTCATGGGCACGACATCACGGGCCTGAGCAGCCAAGTCACCGGTGCTACTGTCGGCTAAGAGGCGGAGCTGTGGTGCATGGCCGACGCGCTGCGCGGCTCCATGGACGCCGCCGAGTACAAGCACGTCGTCCTCGGACTCACCTTCCTCAAGTACATCCCCGATGCCTTTGAGAAGCACTACCAGCGCCTGCAGGAGGAGCCCTACGCTGACCCCGAAGACCCCGACGAGTAGCCGGCGGTCAACGTCTTCTGGGTGCCGCCGGAGGCCCGCTGGTCCCGCCTCCAGGCCGCCGCCCGCCAGCCCACCATCGGCCAGGGCATAGACGAAGCGATGGACGCGGTGGAGCGGGATAACCCCTCGCTGAGAGGCGTGCTCCCCAAAGACTACGCCCGGTCCAAAGCGGAGGGGTTTTTGGAGGAGAGGGGGTTATGAAATACGACCCGGAAAAGCACCATCGCCGCAGCATCCGGCTGCGGGAATACGATTATTCCCAACCCGGCGCCTATTTCATCACCGTCGTCACACAGGATCGGCGATGCCTGTTCGGTGAGGTTGTGAATGGCCAAATGCGGCTAAATGAGGTCGGCCACATGGTACGCCGGGAATGGGCCAACCTGTCAAACCGGTTCCCGAACATTCATTTGGACGCGTTCATCATAATGCCCAACCACGTTCACGTTATCATTATCATCACCGACGTCAAACCTGTAGGGGCTGGTCTTGTGCCTGCCCATAATGGGGCAACCACAAGGGTCGCCCCTACGGATGCTACGGATGCCCACAATGGGGTTGCGCCGACGGTCGGGGATATCGTGGGGGCGTTCAAATCCATCACCACGGTACAATACACGTACGGCGTCAAATATTGCGGCTGGCCGCCGTTTCGTGGCCGGTTGTGGCAACGCAACTACTACGAACACATCATCCGCAACGAAAAATCCCTGAATCGCGTCCGGGAATACATCCTCAACAACCCGTTGCGATGGGAAACGGACCGGGAAAGTCAGCGGGCGCCGTGCGGTATCCCTCCGAAGGATAAACCATGACTCATCTGACAGAATCGGACATTGAATCGCTGGCCCCCGCCTGGCTGGAATTCCTGGGCTGGCAAGTGAGACACGGCCCGGACATCGCGCCGGACACCCCGTTTGCCGAGCGCGCCGATTACGGCGAGGTCATCCTGGCCCAGCGGCTGTGCGACGCCCTGGCGCGTCTCAATCCCGGCCTGCCCGCCGAGGCCCTGGAGGATGCCTTCCACCGCCTCACCCATCCCAAAGGCGCCACCCTGGAGGCCCGCAACCGCACCTTTCACCGCATGCTCGTGGAGGGCGTACCAGCTCCAGACCTACAAGGCCGAATTGCCCCCCTCTTTACCTTCAACGAACTTCCGGTCATCTCCGGCGGCCTGGAGGCGCGCCTGGGGACGCTCACGGCGGGGCGCGGGAGTGGTTGAAGCCCTGGCGCGCGATGACCGGCGCAGCCGTTGAGGACGGGGGTGTCCCGCAACTGGAGGTGCTCCTGAGAGGCGTGTTCGCCAGGAAGTACCTGCTGGAAATCCTCCGGGATGTTATCGTCTTTGAGGACGACCGGCAGGCTGGAGAAGAAGGTCGCCGGCTACCCCCAGTTCCACGCCGTGCCGGTGGCGGTGGAAGAGGCTCTGCGGGCTGCCAGACTTCGGCCGAAAAGAATAGTCGACGGCATTGGTCGTTACGAGGCCCCAAGACCTGCAGGAGGGCAACCTGGCGACGGACGCATCGGTGTGGTTTGGCATACCCAGGGGTCGGACAAGAACCTCACCGTTGCTTTCTACGCAGGGAGGATCATTTCCGAGCCGGCCATTGGGGATCCGGCTGTCGTGGTCATCACCGACCGCAACGACCTGGACGTCCAGTTGTTCGGCACCTTCTCCCGCTGCCAGGAACTCTTGCGCCAGCCGTCTGTCCACGCCGAAAGCCGGGCCCATTTGTACGCCTGCCCATTAGGGGGCGACCACCAGGGTCGCCCCATCGCCCGCCAGATGCGCGATCCGCTGCCAAACCCCTCCTTCATCCATCGCCTTGACAGGTACCCCGCTAGAACTGGCGGACCGGAACACGCCCCACGTCTTTGGCGACTACATAAGCATCTACGACATCCAGCGGGCGGTGGAGGACGGCGCGACGGTGCCCATCTACTACGAGAGCCGCCTGGCCAAACTGGACCTGGACGAGCGCGAGCGGCCCAGAATCGACCCCGATCTTGAGGAGGTGACGGAGGGAGTCCTAGGCCTCTTTGCTGCCGCCGGTGTTAGGAAGCCCGACATCTGTATTCTCTCTGAGGAGTTTCTGGCTGAGGTGCGCGGAATGCAGCAAAAGCATCTGGCAGCAGAACTCCTGCGGAAGCTCCTCGATGGGGAGATTCGCACACGGCGCAGGAGGAATGTCGTTCAGGCCCGCTCCTTTGCCCGGCTCCTGGAACAGGCGCTTCGGCGCTACCAGAACCGCGCCATTGAAGCCGCACAAGTCATCGAAGAATTTGTGGCCCTTGCCAAGGAGATGCGCGAGGCAGACCGACGCGGCGAGTAGCTGGGGCTATCTGAGGAGGAGCTTGCTTTCTACGACGCGTTGGAGACCAATGACAGCCCCGTGAGAGTGTTCGGCGAACCAACGCTCCGGCTTGTCGCTCAAGAGTTGGTGCACACGGTGCCAGAGAATGTTTCCATCGATTGGACCGTGCGCGAGAAGGTGCGGGCGAATCTCCGGCGTTGTCAAGCGCGTCCTGCGCAAAGATGGCTATCCACCCGACAAGCAGGAAAAAGGCCACCCAGACAGTGCTGGAACAGGCGGAGGTGCTCTCCGCTGCATGGGCAGTCGCCGCATGGTACTGGACTGCTCCGCCTCACGGCCGGCACCGGCCGCGATTGCGACCACCCTTGTGGTGGGCGGCAATGTGCATACCTCTCCACCTCGCGAACTGGGGCAGTCACGCAAACCTGCGCGACGGTGCCTGTCAAGGACTTCCCGTCTTGAACGATGGCCGAGCAGGATCCTTTCTCGCTTCGGAGCTCGTCGGCAGACAGCTCGTCACTCATATGCACCGCGTTAATGGTCGGCGAAGGGAGGCGTGCTGGGGCACAGGTGCGTGGACAGATGGTGCACCTGCCGAAAGCAGGCCACGGGATTGCCCAAAGGGAAATCGATTCGTCTCCAGGGCATGCAGGGACTCCTTGCCGTGCCAGCCAGCAATCTTGCGTTTTCGGGGTTGACAAACCGGCAGGAGTTTACTATATTTTTAGATGCCCGTGCGTGCCGCCGCCCGCGTCGGCGCGAATGCGGCACGTCGTCCGCCTTACACGATTCTCTGCTCTGGCAAGTGTGCTTCAGGCCGAGGTAGGCCTCATGGGAACAAAAAGCAAGAAGGCGGTCATTGCGTTCTGCAAGCGGTGTCGAGCAGACCGCCCGATGAAGCGCGCAGGCAGAGGACTTGCTGGCGAAATCATCTGGCTGCGCTGCACCGCCTGCGGCAAGATGACTCTTGTCAACGCGCGGGAGTGGGAGGAACTCATTGCCGGGCGTCAACCCGAAGGGCAGTCCTCCGTGACCGAATACGACCCTACCGCTACCTTTGCCATCGGTCAGTCTGTGTACCATCCGAAATGGGACGACACGGGGGAAGTCATTAGGAAGGAGGTGACCAGCGGTGGACAGCACATGATCGTGGTTGCATTCTCCCGCCTTGGTGAAAAGAGGCTCATTGAGAGCCTGGGCATCCCCTGAGGACAATGGGAGAGATGCCGGAAAACCTTTCGTTGCACTCCTCCCCTTTGGAAAACCGGCCTTAGCTGAGCAAAGGAGGTGAGAAGCCGCCCCCTACCGCAGTTGTGAGCCGCACGCTGTGAAGCGATTGTTGCGACTCTGAGCACAGACAGAACGGGTCAACAAGACCCTGCGGTTTTGTCCCAAGGTAGGTCTATGGCCAAGAAGAGACAGGATACGGAACCTCCCTTCAAACAGTCCATCGAGAAGTACCTGGAGGAGATCGCGAACTTCTCTCCGCTCCCTCCACAAGAAGAGATCGAGCTGGCGCGACGCATTCGAAACTCGGATACGCAGGCGCTGGAACAGTTGGTCAAAGCCAATCTGCGTTTCGTCATCAGCGTCGCCAAGGAGTATCAGGGGCAGGGGTTGCCGCTGCAGGACCTCATCAGCGAAGGGAACTTGGGGCTCATCAAGGCGGCGCAGCGTTTCGATGAGACGCGCGGCTTCAAGTTCATATCCTACGCCGTGTGGTGGATTCGGCAGTCCATTCTCCAAGCCCTTGCCGAGCAGGCGCGTGTGGTCCGTCTGCCCTTGAACCGAGTGGGCGCCATCAACCGGGTGGGGCGCACCTTTGAGGCGTTGGAGAAGGCCTACGGCCGCGAGCCGAGCATGGAGGAGATTGCCGATGAGATGGACTTGAGCACGCGTGAGGTGGCCGAAGTGCTAAGAAACGCCGCCCGCCATGTGTCACTGGATGAGCCCTTCCAGCAAGACGAGGGCACCAGTCTCTTGGACGTCTTGGAGAGCGACCGCTACGACCCGCCGGACGGCCCCTTGATGCGCGAGTCCCTGCGCAACGAGATCGACAAGGTGCTGGCTACCTTGCGGCCACGCGAGGCGGAGATAGTCCGCCTCTACTTCGGCTTCGACGGGGACCGGCCGCTGACGTTGGAGGAGATTGGCGCCCACTTCCGCCTCACCCGCGAGCGCGTGCGGCAGATCAAGGAGAAGGCCCTGCATCGTCTCCGCCACCGCTCACGCCTTGAACCTTTGCGTAAGTACTTAGGATAGCCCAAATCGGTCAAGCCTCCACACAGGCGGTGGAGGCTTTTTCGTTTGCGGAGATCTGACTCATGCCGGCGTGAGACAGGCAAGTGCC
Source organism: candidate division KSB1 bacterium (assembly GCA_024655945.1). Classification (NCBI taxonomy): domain Bacteria; kingdom Pseudomonadati; species Candidatus Zhuqueibacterota bacterium. The sequence continues at coordinate 71,288 of JANLFK010000008.1, read as the reverse complement.
TGGGGGAGAAGTTCGAAGGTGACGGGGACGCGCCCCGGCTGCTCGCCGTCCAGGTCCAGCAGCACCTCATCACCGGAGTTGACCGTCACCGTGCGGCCGCGGAAGTAGCGCACCTTGGGGTGAGAGGCTAAGGTGCCGCGGTACAACCTAGGCACGTTGGCAATGACCTCCGTCTTGCCGACATCCCCGATGACCGCCACTTCGAACAGGCCGTCATCAGCCTTGGCGCTGGGGGCGACCCACATGCCGCCGCCAAAGTACTGGCCATTGGCCACCACCACGGCGTTTGCCACCAGAATTTCGTCGACTGCTTGATCCACAGTGATGTGCACCAACTTGTTGGAGTAGGTGACCAGGGTGGCCACCAGCCCGCCAAGATAGGAGACAAAGCCCCCGAGTGCCTTACTGGAGCGGTTGACGCGTTGCACCACAGCGCCGCTAAAGCCCACATCGCCGACGTTTACAAACAGGCGCTCTGCCCGGCGACCATGGTGGTCCACGAACAGGGCGCGGCCGAGATCGATGTGGCGCACCGTGCCGCTGGCCAGCACCTGGGCTGCCTGCCGCAGGTCCGCAGGAATGCCAAGGGTCTTGATCAGGTCTTTGCCGGTTCCCAGGGAAAGGATACCCAATTGGGTGCGGGCGAGGGCGTCGGCGAGGCCGTTGACCACCTCGTTGACCGTACCATCGCCGCCAGCGGCGACCACCAGCTCATAGCCATGTGCTGCCGCCTCCTTGGCCAGCTCCACCGCGTGCCCGGGCCCCTCAGTCAGGCGGGCCTCATACTGGCCACCCAGCGCTTCGTCGAGCAGTCTTGCGCACGCAGGCCAAATGCGGCCGGCCCTGCCGTTTGCTGCCTTGGGATTGACGATGATGAACGCAGGCATGGGGAACAGCGCCTCCCGATGACGGCCACGGTGGGTGGGATTATCGCTTGCGACTGCCGGGCTTTACCACGGGCACGCCTCGTTTGCACAGGGGGCATTTGTCCGGCGGGTAGGTAACTACCTCCAGCTTCATCACGGAGAAGAGGTCAACATCGAAGGTGGCCTTACGGCCGCTGCGGTCCACGATGGCGCCGATGCCGACGACCTCGCATCCGGCGTCAGTCGCCAGCGCGACCACCTCACGTACCGAACCACCCGTGGTAACCACATCTTCCACCACCAGCACTCGTTCTCCCGGTTGCAGTTCAAAGCCGCGGCGGAGGCTCATCTTGTCCTCTTCGCGTTCGGCCCAAATGGAACGTCTGCACAGTTGGCGTCCCACCTCCTGCGCCACTACGATGCCGCCAATGGCCGGCGCAATGACCACGTCGACATCTTCGCCGGCAAAGTGCTCGGCGATCTCGCCGCACAACAGTTCGGCGTAGTGAGGGTACTGCAGCACCTTGGCGCACTGAAAGTACTGGGGGCTGTGCAGCCCGGAGCTGAGCAGGAAATGGCCTTCCAACAACCCGCCACTGCTGCGAAAGATGCGCATCACCTGTTCCTTTTCCACCATGAGCCTCCTGTGCTGGATGTTGCTTGCTGGCGTTGCCCATCAGGCGGGCGGGCGCCGTTTGGGGGCGCGTGCGGCATTGATGGCGTCGCGAAGGGCTTGCGCCTCACTCCGTGCCGCTTCCGCAAAGTCTGGGCCTGAGGACTTGAAAATGATCCCCCTGCTCGAATTGAATAGGGCCAACTCCCCACGGGCGTCGGTACCGTAGAGGACCGCCATCTCCAGATCGCCGCCTTGCGCCCCGATGCCGGGGATGAGAAAGGGGAGAGCCGGAGCCAAGGTGCGCACGCCTGCCAATTCCTCAGAGTGCGTGGCGCCAACGACCAGGCCACAATTGCCGGCGCTATTCCAGCTGGCCACCGTGGCCGCGGTGTGCTCGAACAGGCGCTTGCGGCCGTCGGAGAAGTATTGGAAGTCTCTGGCGCCGGGATTGGAGGTGAGGCAGAGGAAGAAGACCCCGTGGCTGGGATCGGTAAGCAGCGGCTCCACTGCGTCGCGGCCCAGATAGGGGCTGGCGGTCGTGGCGTCGAAGCCGAGCGTGGCAAAGATGGCGCGGGCGTACATGCGCATAGTATTGCCAATGTCGCCCCGCTTGGCATCGGCAATGGCCAGGCAGTCGGAGGGGATGGCAGCCCTGAGCTGCTCCAAGGCTCGCCACCCGTCGAGGCCATAGGCCTCGAAAAAGGCAAAGTTCAGCTTGTAGGCCAGGGCCAGGTCGGCCGTAGCGTCGATAATGGCACGGCCAAAGTCCACCATCGCCGCATGTCCTTGTCCCAAATGCCTGGGGAGCCGCTCCTGCTCGATGTCCAGGCCCACGCAGAGCAAGCTGTCCTTTTCTTGCGCCAGCTGTTGAAGATCTTGTACAAAGTTGGTCGCCATCTCTGCCGTCTCTATTCTGAACGTACCGCGTTCGCCCCGATGTCAAGTTAGCAGAATCGGCCCAAATAATCAACAGAAAAATGCGCGGAGGATTTTTCCCTTGCATCTTTGTCGGATTTTCCGGAAATTCTACCGGCCAAAGGTCGCCGCTGTTCGTCACAGAAGCTGAGCATGGGAGTCACTCATGAGCGAGACAGCAACTCTTGAAAGGCCGCCCCGTCGTCGCATGCAGCGACACACGAAGATCTTCTTGGGATTGATTGTGGGAGCCAGCACCGGTGTGCTCTGCAATGCCCTGTTCCCGGACGCCCCGGTGGTGCAGGCGGTGCAGAAGTACCTCAGCGACCCCTTGGGGAGGATCTTCCTGAACATGCTCGTCATGGTGGTCATCCCCTTGGTCTTCTCGAGTCTCGCATTGGGGGTGGCACAGATTGGCGATTTGCGCCAGTTGGGGCGGGTCGGGCTCCGCACAATGGTCTACTTCCTGACAGTGACGGCGGTGGCCGTGGTCATTGGCCTGGTGCTGGTGAACGCGATACGGCCGGGCGATCGGCTGCCGCAGAGCACCAAGGAGCAGTTGCTGGCGACCTATTCCACGCAGGCAGCGGAGGTGAAGGGAGCTGCCGAGCAGACCCAGTTTGGCATTCAGACCCTGGTGAACATTGTGCCGCGCAACCCCTTTGCCGCCATTGCTCGGCCCAATCCCGACATGCTCGCCTTGATATTCGTCGCGCTCATGGTGGGCATCGCTCTGACCCTGGTGGCCAAGCCGCGCGCTCTGCCGCTCATCCACCTCCTCGAGGCAATCAACGACGTCACCATTGTGTTGATCCGCATTGCCATGCGCCTTGCTCCCTACGGGGTGGCAGCCCTGATCTTCAGCGTGACCTCGCGTTTTGGTTATGACCTGCTCTCTGCGCTGGCGGTGTACGTCCTGACGGTGGTAGCTGGACTTGCCATCCACCTGTTCGGGACGTTCTCAGTCTTGGTGGGCCTGTTCAGCCGCTACAACCCGCTGAAGTTCTTTCGCAAGGTGGAGACCGTGATGCTTACCGCCTTTTCGACGAGCTCCAGCGGCGCGACCCTGCCGACGACCATGGCGGTCGCCCAGGAGAACCTGGGTATTCCGCAGAAGATCGCCGGTTTTGTCTTGCCCCTTGGGGCGACGATGAACATGAACGGCACGGCGCTGTTTGAGGGCGTAACGGTTCTCTTCCTGGCCCAAGTCTTTGGCGTGCCCCTTTCGCTGACGATGCAGATTATCGTGATAATCATGAGTGTGCTGACCGCGGTCGGTGCGGCTGGGGTGCCATCGGGTTCGATCCCGCTGCTCATCATCGTCCTGGGCATGGTGCACGTGCCGGCGGAAGGGATTGCCATCATCCTTGGGGTGGACCGGCTGTTGGACATGGGCCGCACGGTGCTCAACGTGACCGGCGACATCACTTGTGCCGCGTACGTCGCCCGTTCCGAGGGGTTTACCCTTCGCGAATAGAGGGGGCTACCCACGGGGCCGAGACTGCGGCAGAAGATCTACCTTCTGAGGGCGGAGGGAAGGAGTGGTGAGGATGGCTAAGGCAAAGGAGCGCAGAGTGGGCCACAAGTGGGTCCTTTGCGCAGCTCTGGGGTGGGCAATAGTGTGCGCTGGTGCTCGCTCATCCCAGGCGCAACTGCAGGTTTTGTCGGTGACGCCCCAGCATGGCTGTGTAGGGGTCAACACGAGCATGACCGTGGTCATGGTCTTTACGCAGGCGCTCGACGCAGAGGCGCTCTTTGCGAGTAGCGGCACCTTTGTCAACGCTGGGCCGGCGCCTCCTGGGGCGCTTACGGCGCCTCCGACGCTCAGCCTCAGCAGTGACCGTCGCACGCTTTTCGTTCAGCTCAAGCTGGCCCCTGAGAGTCGCGTCCAATACTCCCTGCTTGGCGCCCGCAGCGCTGATGGGCAGAGGCTCGATCGCCCCTCCACTCTGGCCTTCACCACCGGTGCGATAATGCCCAGCGGCTCCGTCTCCGGAGTGGTGACTTGTCCAGGCGGTTCGCCGTGGGGGACGTTCGTGGCGCTGTATCAAGAGGACCCATTCAAGGGGAGGTCGCTGGCGGCAATAGCGCACGGCGGTCAGTTCTATGTGCACGCCGGACAGGCAGTGTGCGCGGCAGTGGTGACGCACGGCGGCGGGCAGTACGCGATTGACTATGTGCCGGCAGGGACATGGTACCCGCTCGCCGCCAAGGACCTCAACGGCGACGGCGAGCTGAGCCTCTTCGATGATGCCTGGGGCTTTCTGGACGCCGACCTTGACCTGCGACCGGACAGCCTCGTGCTCGTCGAAGGCGAGGCCCGCACAGAGGTTGACTTGACCGTGGCGCGCCTGTTGGTGCCGGTCACAGCGCGGGAAGCGGCGGAACGGCAGTCGATGGTCGCCACGGGCTGGGCAGCCGATGCGAGGCTGTTTTTCCTGGCCGGCCGTGACCCTGACAGCGTGGGAAAAGCCTGGGAATGGCGCGGCCAGTTCGCATGTGGGGCCCAGAACGCCGCGGTCTCTTTAGCTTCTGTGGGAAAGCTGGCGGGATACGCCCCGGGCCCGCGGCATGGCGAGCGCCTTGCCGCTCTCCCTTCAGGCTGGATGGATAGCCCGGTGGTGCTCGACAGCGCCCGCGCCCACGCCGCCGAGTTTGTCCGGCAGGCAAGCTTTGACAGCGTGGTCATGGAGGTGGGCTGGTCGAGCAGACACTTGCCGCTGCCCTATGCAGGCGGTGAGGCCCTTTGGGGCCAGGAACTGGAGGCCCTGTGGAGAGTCACCTGGTTCGGCGCGGAAGATGAGTTCTGTGCGGTGGTGTTGGACGCTTTGAGCGGCCGCCACCTGAGGACGTTCAACCGGATGACACTCACGGCGCGGGAGGCGTACACAAGCGCGGCGCAAGCGGCAAAAGAATTCTCGGAAGGCGAAGTTGGTTGCTGCTATGCGGGAGCACATGTAGAGGGCGATGGCACAGCCTGGCGGTGGTCGTTTGGCTTTCTGGGTGCAGCAGGGCGACTTGATGTGCGCGTCTCCCCGTATGGCGTGCGGCCAGACACCCTCGCAGTCGGATTAAAAGAGGGACCCTTGGCTGCTGGTTGGCTCGATAGCGACCAGGCCCTGGCTGCAGCGCTGGCCGCAGGCGGAGAGCAATTCTTGGAGGGTCACCAAGGGGCGGTCGTTGCGGCCGAGCTCCTCCGAGTCGACCCGCAAAGTCCCCTCGAAGTCTGCACGGAGCTGGCGCCTGCCGTGCGTGTGCCTGTGCCACGTGGCCTGCTGGAGGGTTGGGGGATAGAGCTGGTGCCAGCTGCGATCGGCAGCGACACGAGCACCAGCTTCTGGCGGATGACCTTCGCCACGGAGGATGGGCACGACTTCTTGCTCTTCTTGGTTGACCCGCTGCGTGCGGCCGTGACGCATCGCTTCCGACATGGGCCGAGCGCGGCGCACCACGGTCTTGCTGTGGCACAGGAACGGGCACGAGGCTGGGGCGCGCGCACTACCCTGGTGGGTGCGCTTTCCTGGGGCGAGGACGTGGACACCACGGGTGCCTGTGCTGGGTGGGCGTATCTTTTTGCCCGCCCCCAGGTGGACAGTTGCCTGGTTCTCGTTGCTGCCGATAGCATGCTGGTGGCGCAGTATTTCGCGCCGTCGCTGCCGGGGAAGGGCCAGATTCCGGCTGCGTGCATCGACAGCCCAGAGGCCCTTGCCCGAGCCGAGGCCGGTGGAGGACAGGCGTTTCGCGCCGTCTATCCTGGCGCGTTGTGCTCGGCTACGCTGGCGCGGGGCTGGCTTGCAGCCTATCGGGAACGGACGCTGTGGGTGGTAAGCTACAGAGCGCCGGATGGAGGTGCCACCCTCCAAGTTGTGCTCGACGCGCTCAATGGGGAGGTGCTCACCGGAGTGCGCCGCGACCAGCTCCCCCCGCACGAGGTGCGGCAGTTGAGCCTGTACCCGGCCTTTCCCAACCCGTGCAACGCCAGAGCAACCATCAGATTTGTGCTCCCCACGCAGAGTCCTGTGCGCCTGGCGGTCTACGATGCCAATGGACGGACGGTCTGGACGTTGTCTCTTGCCGCCGCTTTCCCAGGGCTGCACACGGTGCACTGGCTGGGGTGCGACCAGGCGGGAGTGCCTGTGCCGAGCGGGGTCTATGTGCTCAAGCTCAGCGCCGCCGGCAGTCAGGCGCAGCAGAAGATAGTGCTCTGCCGCTGAGCGGGAAAGGCTCTTCCAGCTGCGCGAGTCCCTCTGTTGGTGACGGGGCAAACGTGAGTGCCGTCAGCATGAGCTGGTACGCGTCTTGGCGGCTGAAGAGTGGCCAGGGTGCGCTTGCTGACCTGCCTGTTTGCGATCTTTCCCAGGCGCTCGGCAGAGAATTGGCACGCGCCGGTGGGCTGTTGCCTGTACAAAACAAGAGAAATGGGCCTCCCGGGGAGCCAGCTCGGGAAGGCTCTGTTAGGCCGTCACGGGGCGGTTGGCCTATCAGTGTAGGAGGGCTTGCCGTGCGGATAGGCATTGTCGGTTTGCCACTGTCAGGGAAGACCACCCTGTTCAACGCCCTTACCAGGGGGCATGTCAAGGTGGACAGCTTCCTGGGGGCCAAGGAGGAGGCGCACGTCGGCGTCGTCAAAGTGCCCGATCCGCGCCTGGACTTTCTGGCGCAACTGTTCCAACCGAAGAAGGTGACCGCCACCACTGTCGAGTACGTTGATGTGGCCGGCCTCGAGAAGGGCGTGAGCAAGAAGAGCGGTCTCGGCGACCAGCTGCTGGGCAGGCTGCGCACCGTGGATGCCTTACTGGTGGTGCTGCGCTTGTTCGCCGATGCGCAGGTCCTACATCCGGAAGGGAGCATCGACGCGCGGCGGGACTTTTCCATCCTCCACACGGAGTTTGTGCTTTCGGACCTGAGCATCGTGGAGCATCGCCTGGAAAAGCTTCGCAAGAGCGTATTGAAGACGCATAGCCTGGAAGAACAACAGGAGCTGCAGCTCATGGAGCGCTGCCTCGAAGAGCTGGAAAATGAGCGCCCCTTGCGCGCCCTCATCCTGAGCCATGAAGAAGAGCGCCTGGCGCGGCCCTATCAATTCCTCACCCTGAAGCCGCTCCTCATCGTGCTCAACCTCGGCGAAGAGCAGATACCTGATGCTCAGGCCATCGTCGCCTCCCATGCCGACATGGCAGGTGGGCCATGGTGCGCAATGGATGCAGTCTCTGCAAAGCTGGAAATGGAGATTGCCCAGCTGGCGCCTGAAGATGCACAGGTCTTCTCAGAGGAAATGGGCCTTAAGGAGCCGGCCATGTTTCGCCTGGTGCGCACGTCATACGAGCTGCTGCGCTTGGTGACGTTCTTCACCTATGTGAGCGAGGAGGTGCGCGCCTGGACAATCCCCCGGGGCACGACCGCCAAGCTGGCCGCGGGAGCGGTGCACACCGATATCGAGCGGGGCTTCATCCGCGCCGAGGTGGTCAGCTACGCGGATCTCAACGCGCACGGTTCTCTGGCCCGCTGCCGCGAGCTGGGGCTCCTGCGCCTGGAAGGGAAGGACTACATTGTGCAAGATGGCGATGTCATCACCTTCCGCTTCCACGTGTAGAGGAGAAGCAAGCGGGCAGCAGCGCCCAAGGATAGGAGCAGAGGAGGACAAAGGTGGCACGCGCGGGAAATCGGTGGAAGATGCTGGTGGGCGTGGCGCTCAGCGTGCTGTTTCTCTGGGTGGCCTTTCGCAAGGTCGATGTGCACAGGATGCAGGAGGCCTTTCGCGAGGCGGACTACTGGTACCTGCTGCCAGGGGTGGCGGTGCTGTTTGTGGCGCATTGGTTACGGGCGCTGCGCTGGCGCTACCTGCTGGATCCCATTAAGCGCGTGCACGTCTGGCCACTCTTTTCCGCGCTGATGGTGGGCTATTTTGCCAACACGCTCCTGCCTGCCCACCTAGGCGAGCTGGTGCGCGCCTACGTCATCGGCCGCCGCGAGAAGATCTCCGGCAGCGCGGCCTTTGCCACTATCGCCTTAGAGCGGGTTATCGACATGCTGTCGTTGCTGCTCATCACCGCCCTCACTTTGACACTCAAGCCGTTTCCGCGCACGGTGGCCATACCCGACGAGGTGACCACCAGCGGCTACCTTATGTTCCTCGCCACCGCACTGCTTTTTGCCTTCTTGCTCTTTCTCAAGATGAGGACAGAGATCGCGTTACGCCTTGTCGGGCTGCCGCTGCGCCCATTGGGTCGGCGACTGGCAGAACGGGGGCAGCGGCTGCTGCGCGACTTTGTCACGGGCCTGGTCCCCCTTGCGCGACCCTCGGACTACCTCGTGGTGGCACTGACCTCTGGGCTGGTGTGGGCGGGCTATTTGGTGAACCTATACTGTGTGATTCTCGCCTTCGGTCTGTCGGCTTACGGGGTGGGACTTTCTGCGGCGCTGGTGGTCTTGGTAATCACTACCATCAGCATTGTCGTCCCCTCCTCGCCCGGGTATGTGGGCACCTACCACTACTTGGCGGTGCTTTCGCTCAGCCTGTTTGGCGTGGACAAGAGCACGGCGCTGAGCTTTGCGGTGGTTGCGCACGCCACTGCCGTGCTCACCGTCACTCTGGTCGGCATGGCATGCGCCTGGAAGGAAGGGGTGACCATAACCACCATGTCGCATCGCGAGGAGCTTGCCGCCGCGGGCCAGTCTGCGACCGAGGTTGCTAAGGGCTAAAGGAAGCGGGCCACACTTTCCTGTTCGTTTTCTTGCTCAACGCCGATGACCACGGGCAGGCTGTCCCGCACGTCCTCGATGTGGGTGATGATGAAGATCTGCCGGAAGCGCGTGGAGAGCTGATTGAGGGCGCTGAGAATCAGCTGGCGGCGCTGCTCGTCCTGGGAGCCAAAGATCTCGTCCAGCACCATAAGGTTCATCGGGGTGACCCCGCTGCGCTCGGCCACAACCTGGCTGATGGCTATGCGCAGGCAGAGGTTGGTGAGGTCCTGTTCGCCTCCGGAAAAGCGCTCCAACTGGTAGGGGGTCGTTCCGTCATAAAGGCGGATGGTGTAGTCCTCGTCCAGCTCAAGGAGGGAATAGCGGCCTTCGGTGGTCAGGCGCAAGAGCTCGGAGGCGCGACTGGCAATCAGGGGGCGAAGGCGGTTGGCAAGCTCCTGCCGGAAGCAGTCGAAGTGGTGGTCCAGAAGCTCGAGGTAGTGCATTTCCTCCTCAGCGGTTGCGATTTCTTGTACCTGGCGGCGGTGCTCCTCGAGGTCAGCAACAAGGTCCTTGTGTCCTTTCTCCAGGGCAGCCCGCTCTTCGCGCACCTGGGTGTGTGCTTCCTGCTGTTGGTCCTGTTCCTGTGAGCACCGCTCGACCAGCTGTTGCGCCTGCCGGTACTGGTCCTCGTCAAAAGCGACACCGGCCAAGTCTTGTTCCACTTCTGCAAGTTGTGCAGTGAGGTCCTGAACGCTCGCTTCGAGGCGGGAGATTTCCGCCGCCACCCTTTCGCGCCGCCGCGCCTCGGCACGGAGTGCGGATGCCTCTTTCTCTACCTCGAGAAGTTCATCCAGGCGCCGCTTGAGCGCTTGATGCGTGGTCTGGTCGTACTGCACTTTACTCAAGGAGGCGATTTCCTCCTCCAAGCGCGCGCCGTGCTGATCCCACTGTGTCAGTTGTCGCTCAACCTCCTGGAGCTGGCGTGCCGCTTCTGCAGCAGATTGCTCCCGGAGCGCAAGCCCGCGTTCGGCCTCCCGCATTTCCGTCAGTTGCCGCTTCAGTTGTGCAAGGCCTTGCTTGGCCAGCTCTTCCTGTTGTTGGCGAGCGTGGTATTCCTCGCGGAGCTGCTTCAGCTCCTCATCGTATCTGTGCAACACGGCCGCGTGCTGCTCACCGAGGGGACGGGTGCACACCGGGCAGGGGCCCGAGGGGCCGAGCTTTTCTACCTGCTCACGTTTGCCGCGCACCTCCCGGCCCTTGGCAGCGATTGCCTCCCGGTCCGCAGCCACCTGGCGGAGTTGCTCCTCGGCCTGCTCAACTTCCTTCTCCAGGTGGGAAATCTTTGTGCGGGCCTGCTGGAGGTCGGTGCCCAACTGCTGCAGAGTGGCGGCTTTCTCCCGGAGATCGGCAAGTTTTCGCTGGAGTTCAGCCATCTGCGGGCGGAGGCGGGCGAGCTCCTCCTTCTTTGCCTGGAGCATGGCGGCTTCTCTTGCGGCGCTGTCCATCCGCTCCTTCTCGGGACGGACGCGTGCTATCTCGTCGAACAGCGGGGCAATCTTCCTGAGCTTTTCGGCTGCCTCGTCGATGGTGGCAAGGTCACCTCGTGCCCTTCGCAGGGATTGCTCCGCCTCGGCCAGTCGCTGAGTCAAGGATTCGCGGCGGGAGGATAGCTGCATGAAGCGATCGCGCGTGGCGCTGAGGGCGTCGAGCTTGTTCTTGGCGCGGTGCAAGGCCTCTTTTGCCGCAGCGAGTGCCGCCTTTGCCGTTTCCTCTGATCGGCGCTTTTCCTGAAGGGCGGCCGCAGCCTGGGCAAGGTTCTGGCGGAGCAGAGCCTCGTCCTTGAGGCCTTTGCGTAAGCCCTCAACGTATTTGCTGCGATCTCGCCAGTCCTGGCGTGCCAGCTCCCGTGCGCGATCCACCAGGTCGATGTTGATCAGCCGGTTGATGCACTTCAGGCGCTCGGCAGGAGTCTTCAGGCGGGAGAGAGCATCGAGCTCCTTCTGTTGGGCAAAGACCGAAGCGAAGAAGGACTGGTAGTCCAGGCCGAGCAGGTTCTCGATGAATTCGGTCACGCCGGTGTCTAGCACGGCAACCGGCGCCTCTGCTGCACCGCGATATGCCGCCGCTTCGGCAATGGCGTCCTTTCCCCGCAGCTGCCGCACTATGCGGTAGTGCTCACCCCCGCAGGTGAACAGCAACTCCGCAGCGCAGACCTCCTTGGGGGAGGCAAACTGCGAGCGGATGTCGGTCTTGTCGGTGCGTTTGACGCGGTTGCCATACAGGGCCCAGCCCAGGGCCTCGACGATGGTGGTCTTGCCCACGCCATTGCGGCCGATGATGCCGATCACGTTTTCCGGAAACTCCAGTTCCAGCGTGCGGAATCGCCGGTAGTTGCGTAAGCGCAGAGTTTGGATCACCATGGACGTGCCTCCGGAGTGGGACGCTCACTCCACGTAGGCGTTTACCAAGGGGGGGACAGGCCTCCCTGCCAGGTCGGTCACCTCCAGGAAGAAGCCCCAGCTCCCACCAATATGCACGGACTTGATGAGCACCCGATTCCGCCCAGCGCGCAGTCGGGCCGGGACTTTGTCTTGCCCTGGCACTGCGGAGCGCTGCTGGCGATGCACATGGACGAGCTCGCCATTGACCCACAGGCGGTAGCCGCCAGTTGAGCCAAGCGCGAAGAGGACCTCCATGTCCTGCGGGCTGTGCAGATCGGTCACCGCGTAGGCTGCCACGTCGTGGCCGGAGTAGATGGTGTTACGCAAGTTGATGAACACTGAGCCGGTGGTGCGCCGCGGCGGGCACCACTGCCACTTCTGCCAGTGCACCGGTCCTGACTTGCCAGGGTAGCAGGCAGCAAGGTCGATCTCCCGTTCCGGCGGGTCTGCGCGGTCAAGGGCCTGATGATCTGCGTTGTCGAACGGCCCAATGAGGTGGTAGGCCTGCAGGAAGGTGGCGGGGAACTCGAAGACTGCCGGGTACTGAAAGTCGTTGCCGTTCCAATGCAGGCGATTGTCCACCTTGAAGGTGGTTCTGTCCACCGGGAAACGAGATGGCGCCAGCAGCAGAAACTTTGCGGTGAACACACCACCGGGGGCAAGTTCCCCGCTCATGACCGCTGGCCCCTGCAGCCCTTGCAGCCATTCCTGGGGGGCGCGCAAGGTGCTGGTGACCCGCAGCGGGGGCGCTAATTCGCCGGAGGCAAAGGTGCAGACGATGGGCAGAACTGCCTGGTCGCCATGCATCTCGCCGGCGCGGGCACAGACCACCAACTCAAAGAGCGCCTCGAGCACTCGCCGTCGGCTCTGCACTGTGTCCTGGCAGGCAATTTCGCCCGCCAGGGCGCGCAAGTCCTGTTCCACGGCTGCCAGGGCCTCGTGCAACTGCCTCGTGGTCACGGTGCCTTCTCCGGCGTGCAGCCGGTGCTGCTCTGCCCGGGTGAGCAAGGCGGCGAGCTTGTCCGGAAGAGGTCCGCGAGCGGCTACCTGCCCAGCCGCTTGGCGAAGGTCGGAAAGGAGCTGCACGTGCCGGTCGGCCGCGGCCAGGAGATCGAGGTAAGCGGCATCCGCATGCGTGTGCACGGCGAGCTTGACGGGCGCCGAGGAGTCGCGGAGTGGCGTTTTGACTTCGATGCAGTGCCTGGCCCTGTCATAACGCCAGGCCCCTTGGCTCGCGGACAGGGCCTTCTTGCTTCGCACGTGCCGGAGGGGCTGGCCATCGAGCTCGACCACCTTTGGTCGAGGAAGGGAAAGTAGCCGGATCAGGTACGCGCGACTTGCAGGAGCGCCCTGGTACGTTCCCCGCGCAGGGCCCACATCCACGCAGTGCTGGCCAGCTACCATCGAATAGCGTATTGGCGTTGTGCGGTATGCACCGTCGCGGTAGCCGAGGGATTCCCCGTCGTCTTCGTACAGTTCGAACTCGCCCTCGGCTCCGGTGTAAACGTCGACGACCAGCATCTCGCGCGGCATGTCCAGGGGCGCCTGGGGCACGATGGCCCCCGCGCGGGCGAAAAGGGGCATCCGTGCCAAAGGCGTACGCCAGACCGCCACCTTGGGTCCGCCAATTCGCCTGCCGGTGAACAGGTCCACCCATGTGCCCGGCGGGAAGTAGATCTCCTTGGCGGCCACGCCGAACTCTCCAGGCTCGTCAATGGGAGCTACCAGCAGCTCGCGCCCGAAGAGGTACTGGTGACGGTAAGCGTACGCTTCCTGGAGGTGGGGCCACTCGAGGTAGAGAGGCCGGCACAGAGGCAAGGCTTGCTCGTGGACCTGCCGGGAGTAAGTGTAGATGTAAGGGAGTAGCCGGTAGCGCAAATGGAAGAAGGCGCGTACGACACGCTGTGCAGCGCGGCTGTACCGCCACGGCTCGCGAATGCCATGGTCACTATGCAAGCGCAGAAATGGGCTGAAAGCCCCGAACTGCACCCACCGCACGTAGAGTTCGTCATCCAGCCTGTTGCCGAAGAAGCCGCCTATGTCGTGTGTCCAATAAGGGACCAAGACATTGCCGGCAGTGGGTGTGAAGGCAATCTCATAACGGAGCACGCCCCAGTCCGAGTAAGTGTCGCCAGAAAAGGAGATGGGGTAGCGGTGCGAGCCGTGGCCTCCATAGCGACTGAAGATGAGCGCCCGCTTGCCGGTGTACGTCTGGGTCTTGTCGTAGTAGACCTTGTTGGTCCACATCTGCCCGTTCAGTCCCGGTGCCGAGGCTGCTGCCCCGTCAATCCACCAGAAGTCGACTCCCTGCGCGTGCAAGGGCTTGTGCAACAGGTCCATAAAGACCTCCGCGTGGTAACGGAGCGCGAGATTGAACGTGAATGAGCCATCAGGCCCCAGGTGCGCCGTGCCCAATCTGGCCACTACCTCCTGGTAGGCGCTCTCCTCTGGCGGCAGCAAGCCGGGGTGATTGTTGAGCGTCACCTTCAGGCCTTGCGCGTGGAGCCACGCCAAGAATTCTTCCGGGTGGGGAAAGAGCTCAGGGTTCCAGTCATAGCCCTCCCAGCCATGCAGGTGCCAGTCGACGTCGATGACCAGCACCTCCAGTGGAAGATTTTCCCGGCGGAAGCGCATGACGACCTCTTGCAGGTCGCGGTCGCTGTAAGGCCAGTACCGGGAGTACCACGCGGCAAACGCCCAGCGGGGGAGCATCGGCACAGGGCCAGTGAGCTGCGCATATTCCCTCAGGGCCAGGGCATAGTCATCGCCGTAGGCGAAAAAGTACCAATCCTGCGCGTTGGCCCCTTTGCGTGGCGTGTGCCAGCCATCTGCGGTCAGCAAGGTATGGTGTTCATCTTGGAGCAGATAGTAGCCGCTGCGACTGAGGATGCCGGCAGGCAGCGGGGGCAAACTGCTTTCTGAGACGCCATCCAGGCTGTGCAGCGTGCCGCCCAAGTTGTGGGGATCGTGCTCGCCTGGCCGCCAGGTGCGCCAGCGATCGCCGTGGCGGTAAGCGACCTGCAGGTTCTCCGGTGCGAAGGGCCCGGAGCCTTCGCGGTAGCGGATGCGCAGCCGTTCCCCATCCAAGCAGCGATACCCATCAGCCTCGTACTGCTTGGCCGGCACATGTGGCCACTTCCGATTGATGACCACCACGGAGGGCTGATCGATAAAGGCGCCAGTGGGGGAGTACTCTAAACGAGCCAGCGTCGGCGAGAGCAAAGTGAATCGCACCATAGAGCACCGATTTCCCTTTCAATGTTGGTGAGCCAGCTTGGGCACGCGCAGCACTGAGAGGAGCAGGCACGAAAGGGCCGCCAGGGCAGCGCTGAGGCCGAAGGCGACCGTCGGCCCGAATTTTTGCCACAGGAGTCCCATGAGCACACTGGCCGGCAAGGCCCCTATTCCCACGGCGAAGTTGAACAAGCCGTAAGCAGTGCCGCGTTGTTCCGCCTTGACAAAGTCGGCGACCAGTGCCTTTTCGGTGCCTTCGGTGAGGCCGAAGTAGAGCCCGTACAGCACGAACAGGCCCCAGATGTGCCAGGTGCGGTGGGCGAGCGCAAAGCCGCCGTAGGTCAACGCGTACACCAACCAGCCCGCGACGATTACCCTCTTGCGCCCGATGCGATCTGACAAGCTCCCTCCGGGGAGCGAGGTCGTCGACTTGACCAGATGATGCACCATCCACAAGGTGGGCACCAGAGCCGCTGGCACGCCGAGGTTGCTGGCTCGCAGCAATAGGAACATGTCGCTGGAGTTGCCCAGGGCGAACAGGAAGACGATGCCCACGTAGGACAGGAAGCGGCGATCGAATTGACGCCAGCTGATCCTGGGTACCTCAGTGGCCGTCTTGTCGGCCACCTGTTCCTTCACCGCGGCGATGAGCAGGGCCATGCTCAGCGCCGCCGGGATCGCGGCGCACCAAAAGACCGTGCGGACGTTGGTGGTCAAGGCGGCCAACATGAAGGTGGCAATGAGCGGTCCGAGTACTGCTCCCAGGTGGTCCATGGCCCTCTGCAAGCCAAAGGCTTTGCCCCGACTTGCCGGGGGAGAGGAGGCGACCAGGAGCGCATCGCGGGGAGCCGTGCGCACTCCTTTGCCCACGCGATCCCAAAAGCGCACCACCAGCACATGCCAGGGGGCAGCAGCCAGGGCCGTGAGCGGACGCACTATGGAAGAGACACCGTAGCCGCACACGGCCAGGAGCTTGCACCGGCGCAGGCGGTCGGAAAGCCAGCCAGAGAAAAGCTTAAGCAGGCTGGCTGTCGTCTCGGCAATTGCTTCCACCAGGCCGAGAAAGGCAGGCCCGGCGCCGAGCACGCTGGTGAGAAACAGGGGAAGCAGCGGGTAGATCATCTCGCTGCTGACGTCATTCAACAGGCTGACGCCGCTGAGGGCTGCCACATTACGCGTCAACCAGGCACGGCGCGCCGGGCGCCCCCCCTCGGCAGAGGATGGCTGTGCTTCCTGTCGCATGAAGGCTTCTCAGCTCGTGAGGGTGGCAAGACCACCATGCAAAAAAGTCCGGCGTGGACACAAGAGTCCACCCGGACCAGGACTACCGGCAAACAACAGCCATGCGGTCCGCGCAAAGGCGAGCCGCTATTGGCACCTGAACTTGCTACTGCAGCTTATCCAAGTAGCTTTGGGCGCGCGGCGCGAACTCGCTCTTCGGGTACTCCACCAGAAGGCGTTGGAACTCCTCCTTGGCGCGTAACCTGTCGCCCAGCCGCAAGTAGCACAAGCCGAGCTTGAGCTGGGCCGCGTCGCTCTTGTTGCCGTCGCCCAGGCCAAATACCTTCTGGAAGTCAGCTATGGCTTGCTCGTACTCGCCCAGGGCATACCGGCACTCGCCAATCCAGTACTGGCAGTTATCGGCGAGCTTGTGATTGGGCTGAGCAGCCAGGAGCGACTCGAACATGGCGATCGCCTCACGGTACTCCTTGCTCTCATAGGTCTGCAGAGCCTGTTGGTACTTTCCTTCGTAGCCGGTGGCCGTGGGGCCGCCGGTGGCGGCCTGGGCTGTCTTCAGCTCGCGGAGTTCACGCTGCAACTCGTCGATGCGATCTGCCTTCCTGGCTACTTCCGAGCGGAGGGCAGCGATTTCGAGGTCCTTGCTCTCCAGCTGTTTCTGCAGCGCGGAGGCCTCCGCCTCAGCAGGCGGGGTCGTTGCCTTGGCGGCAGCAGGGGCTGCCTTCTCTTCCTTGGTCACCCCGAGCAGCTTCAGTACTTCCGCCTCGTCCTCTGCTTTGGCGGTGGTCTCCGCCTGAGGTTTCTTTTCCCCCAACAGCTCGTCCAGGTTGAACTGTTCCTCGGTGACCGGCTCCTTCTTGGCCTTGGTGGATGCGCAGCCCGCCAAGAACGCCGCGGCCAGCGCGAGCACAACCAACCAGCGGCAGTTGAGCGTCCGTTTCATAGTTCCTCCCTACTTTTGCCTCCTCAGCACCCAGAAACCGGCTGCGCTCCAACCGAGCGCCGCTACGGTTCCACCCACTCTCCGCCACCGCGACGCGTGGGAGAAGACTTTTACCTGCAATGGCCGTCGCGGCAAACCTGAATAGCCGATGCTGGTCTTATCCGCATTTACCGCTGCCACAAGGTAGCTAAGCCCGCTGTGCACGACGCTGTCCGGCAGGGAAGCCTCATACCGGAAAGGCACGGAAGGATGAGGGAGCATGGGCACCACTGACCACTTGGCGTCTGGCTCTGGCCGGTACAGGGCGGCGCACAGCATGAGACTGTCTGCGTACACGTCTGCGACCAGCTTCAAGGAGTGGTGCCACTCTGCCCGGCGGATCGGGTGGTGGATGACCACCGGCTTGTTCTGCGGTACCGCTTCCTGGCGGGCGATCTCGCGCGCTTCTTCCACCAGCTTCATCTTGCCGTGGTAGTAGCGAGCAAAGTCAGGATTTTCCTCCGGCAGGCCGTCGTGGTCCAGGTAGCCGTCGTCGTCCTCCGCGATGCTGTCGTCGAGGTCCAGCTCGCGGGGCACGCCGTCGTGGTCACGGTCGTTCCTGTCGCGCGTGGGGAAGGAAAAGCTCAAGCGGGCGTGCGGAAAGAGGATGCCGTCAGTCTCGTCGCCGCTCTCCCGGTTTTCAAGCGCGTCCACTGCAATTACCCGCACGTCGGTGCCGATGGAAAAGGCCAGCACCTCAGCGAGGCGGAACTGCAGGCCGCCTCCGACTTTCCCGAACGCGTCCCACCCTTTCCTGATGGTACCCGTGCCCGCCTGCGTGGAGCGCCAGTAAAGTGCTCCCGCACCGAGGCTCGCGTACGGGGTCACCGATTTCAGGGGGAAAAGCCGGAAAACCATCTCCCCGTCCACCGGCATGGCAATCGTCTTGTCCCACTGCAGCGCGGCGCGCTCGGCATAATCGCGGCTGTTCAAAATGGCGTATGAGGCAGCCACGCGGAGGCCGAAATACGGTACAGGAGCGTACTCAACCTGGCCGCCGATGGTGGGACATAAGCGGGGATGTTCCAGGTCCCCTTCCAGCTTGCTGAAGCCTGCCTGCAGCCCAAAGCTGACGCTCCCCCACCCACCCTCTTGCGCCAGTGTGGGCAAGGCGGCAACGGTCAGCACGGCCACGGCAACGGAGAGCTTGGCTGTGGTGCGCATGGCACCCCCTTGCTAAGTGACATGCTTTGCACGGCTTATTGCCAGAAAAATGTACCAAAGTCTTTGCTAAAAGTCAAGGATTTTGTCGCACACCCTTGTGGCAGGTCTGTTGGCGGCTCAGGTCGTGTCGATTCCTGTGGCTATGGCCCGGGCCAGGGCAGCCTGCTTGTCCGGAGAAGCCAGAAAGCGCAGCTGCTGCGGGTTGGTCAGGAATTCGCACTCCACCAGCACCGCCGGCATGTCCGTGAGACGGAGCACCGCAAAGTTTGCCTCCTTGACGCCTCGATTGAGGTGGTCAGGAAACTGGCGCAACATGCTGTTGAGGATGCTGCGCGCATAGCGGTTGCTGATGGTCCCTCCCGGGAAATGGAAGACCTCCATCCCCTGGGTTGCCGGGTCGTAGGAAGCATTCGCATGAATGCTGACGAAAAAGTCGGCGCCGAGGCGGTTGGCAAAGTCGGCACGCGCCTCCAGGCTGACGTACCAGTCGCGGCGGCGCGTCATCACCACCTGGTGCCCCTTGGCGCGCAGCTCCTCTTCCAGAAGGAGCGCGATGGCCAGATTCACCGCCTTCTCTTCGAGCACGAAAGGCTTGGTTCCCACCGCGCCGGAATCGCGGCCTCCGTGTCCGGCATCGATACATATGCGCATGGTGTCCTCCCACCGAAAGTGAGAATTGTGCCGCGTGCCCGGGCAGCTGACCATCGCGCAACCCAGGCGGCGTCAATCACAAGTGGCGCCCTGATGAATCTATGCAAGTGAACGTCACTCCTCATCCAGGAAGTGGCAGACGCGATTGCGTCCCCACCGCTTTGCCAAATAGAGGCCCCGGTCGGCCAGGTCCAGGAGTTCAACTGATTCGCACGCATCGCTGGGCAAAGTGGCCAGCCCCGCGGAGATGGTCAGCTTCCCGCCGGGCAGCACCTCCTCGCCTTTGAATGGGGTCTGCTCCACGGTCTGACGGAGCTTCTCGGCCACTGCCCTGGCGCTTGCGGCGTCAATTTCGGGAAGAAGAACCACGAACTCTTCGCCGCCGAAGCGCGCCAGCAAGTCTGCCTGGCGGGTGTGGCGCCGCAATAGCGCGGCCAGCTCGCGCAACGCAGCATCGCCTTGCAGATGGCCGTTCAGATCGTTGTAGAGCTTGAAATTGTCAATGTCGATGAGCAGCACGCTGAGTGCGTGCGAGTAGCGCAAGGCCCTTGCCACCTCGTGGTCCAGGCGCTCTTGCAAGTGGCGGCGGTTGTAGAGCTTCGTGAGTGGGTCGGTGATGGCCAGCGCCTTGGTCTGCTGGAACAGGGTCACTTTGTGCAGCGCGGAGGCAAACGCGCCGGCCGCCGCGCAGAGCAGCTCCTGCTCCTCTGGCGAGAAGCCGAGGGCAGCAGGGCGGGCTGCAATCAGCACCCCAAGGCTGGCGTCGCCCGTTGCCCGCAGCGGCGCCAGGAAAAGCGCCTGTTCCTCCGACGCCAGGCTCGGAGCAAGGAGCTCCGCGTCCTTTCTCTGCAGCAGAAGGGGTTTGTCCTGGCACAAGACCTGGGCAAATGCTGCGCTGTTGCCGGGGTCGTCGCCGGTTGCCAGGCGTGCCAGAGCTCCGTTGGCCCTGGGGAAGTGGACAGAGCCGTCTGCTGTGCCAAGGGCGACCGCCAGCGCCACCCTGGGCAGGAGAGCGGCCAGACGGCTGCAAAAGGCATCCAAGGTCGGAGCCAGTTCCAGATCATCGCTCAGTGAGGTGGCACCCGCGTGCACAACCTCCAGTTTCCACAGGCGGTGGCGCAGATTGGCCAGTTCCTGTTCGAGCTCGACCATGCGCGCCGCGAGGAGGTCAATCTGCGAGGCTGGGTGGCTCGTCGACTCGGTCATTGCTGTCCTTCTGGCTGAAATCTGTGCGCTGCATCCGCTGGCACGATCGGGTGATCCTGGTCTCCTCTGGTTGGGAGCACCTGGCGCCCCCAGTTGTCGTTCTCACGCAGAGACCGCTCGTCTCTGGCGACTTGCTCTGCCTCGTTCACCAGCCGGGATGCACTCATCGTGCCAGGGCAAGGCAAGACTTCGTTCCTTGGCGGTGAGGCGCCTTGTGGGAGCAAGACCCTCGCGCTCAATGGGGGAAAGTCTCGCTCCTCGCCTTCAGCTAAGGGCCTTGTGCAGGGGCGGCCAAGCTTTTCATCTCCGTTGCAACTTCCCTTTTCGCCAGTCTCACAGGAGTTAGGCCCGGCGCCTTCCTTGTTCCCGTAAGAGTGCCAGCACAACTCCGATCCCGCACCAACCTGCGGCCCGAACTGCTGACTGCTCACGTCTTCGCGCTTGGCAGGACCTCAGGATCCTTGCTGGCCCGAGCTGCCTCAAGAACGGCAAGCAGTCGATCGTACCGCTTGGCAGGCGAAACGCCTGCCGCGGTGCGCACCTCCAGGTTGTAGAATGGCTCGCGCAGCCGGTGAGCCAAGCAGACGCGGATGCGCGCACCGCTTGCCACCGCCAAGGCGGCGCTGAGCAGGTCAAACTCATGGTGCAGGTCGATGAAGGCGTCAACGTGCTGGGCACGGAGCCGCTGGCGGAGGCGGGCTGTGGGAAGGTGCCCAAAGCGCAGCATGTCAGGGCCCACCTCGATGAGCCGACCCTGGATGAGCCCGGGAGGCGGCAACTCCCCTTGCCGCACCACAAAGCAGAGATTTTCCGGGGCAAAAAGTTGGCTAAGGCGGCCTACTACGCGGCGAAGAGCCTTGAGGTCCTCAGGCGAGCAGGGGAGGGCCACTGTCGCCTTCGTAGCTTGGCGCAACTCATCCCAGAACTGAATGGGCTCCTCAGCCACACTCCTGCGGGCAAGGAAGCGCAAATAGGCAAGCAACAGTTTTGTCAGCATGTGCTCATTTTCCTCGCTGCTCTTGTCAGGTTAAATGTACACATAGCCTGTGAACTAGTCAACGTCTATTTTGACCCCGGGCGCATCGGCCTCACCGCCCGAGGTCCAGTTGTACCGACAGGGTGCGAGCGAGCGGACCCTCCGTCTCATCGAGGCCCGAGCCCACCGTCGCACGGTCGTCGTAGTAAGTGCTCGTGAATTTTGCCCCCAGAAAGACGGCCCTGCCCACCCTCGCGCGCACCAGGAGGTACCAGGACGAACCCCTGCCGGCATACAGACGGTTGGTGAGCACCCCGGGCAGGTCACTTTCGTAGGCGTAGATGCGGGACTCGTAATCGTCCGTGTCGAACTGGACGACGCGAAACTGGCACTGCAGCCGCTGTGCAAAGCGGGCAACGGCCTCCTGGGACAGGAGCAGGCCGTGCGACCTGCGCCCAAGCCACCAGCTGGTGCCCACCGGGCGCATCACCACGTAGCTTTTCTCCACTCGTCCCCGCAGGGAAAGGCTCTTGGCGGGGTCGTACTGCACCTGCGCTCGGGCGACTAGCCTGCTTCTTTGTGCCACCACGGACACATCCCTGGACAGCGGGTCGGTCACTGTCATGAGGTCGCTGTTGCGCGCACAGCGCACCCGAAGCAGGGCCACCACGCCCCGCAGGAGTCGTTGCTCCAGTTGCGCTAAACCGTCCTCCGCACCTGTGGGCATGGGGAATGAGTAGGTGCGCCACGGCCGCTTGGAAGTGTCGTAGTAGAAGGCTACGCGGCTCCCCGGGCGCAGCCGCCACTGTGCGCCGAGATAGAAACCCTGCTCGTTGTTGGCGACTCCTGTGGAGCTGGCGAAAGGCAATGCGTGGCGGTTGTAGAAATCTTTGTCATAGTGTCGATAGTGTGCAACGACCTTCACGCGGGGGAGCTCCACCAAGACACCCGCCACTGCTGCCAGGCCACCACTTGCCGAACGCGCCCCCTCGGCGAAGAAGAGGGCGGAGCCGAAAGAGGCGCCGAGGTCTATCCCCACCACGCCGTTGTGCCTCCCCCGAAAGACGAAGCGTCTGCGCACCGAATCCGGCGGGTCGACGCTGCGGTCGAATTCCGAGGCATACCAAGTGATGCCTGCCTTGAGCAGTGGATTGTCCCTGTAAGCCAGGCGACCTCCGGCCAGCCTCTCGCGCAGCACGTGCCGCTTGGCCTGTTCGGTGGCCGTGCGGTGATAGCCACTTTCGTAGAATGAGGTGACCGCGCCCTTTTCGTCGAGGGTAGCGTCCAGCAGGAGGTCGGAGGCGAGGGCGGTCACCGCGAACGGCCCCAGCATGGTCTCCACTGCCGCGCCGCGCAGGCCGCCGTACTCAGTGGCCGAAGTGTACGGTCGCAGCCCGCGAGCCTTGCGCACCGCGGCCACTGCCGGCTCGCTCCCTTTGCCATGGCCGTAGGGGCTCCAGAGCACCAGGCCCTGTCCTGCCTCAAGCTGATAATGTCCCAATACTACCTGGGTCGAGGAACTCGGCAAGGAAGCAGAAACGAAGTAGTTGCCATAGTCGTCGACGCGTGGCTCGCCTGCGTCCTTCTCCAGCAGCGCTCCGCCCGCGACGTGATTCCCGACTCCCCACTTGAGCCGAGCGTAGCTCTTGAGCGGGGACCCTGGGTATGCCCCTGTGTTGAAGCCGCGGGAGCGCTCCAAGCGGCCTGCGGCGCGCAGGCGTGCTTCCCCCCACCAAAGTGCGGGGGCCGGCGGAACCACCAGCAGGTAGTCAGCAATGGTTTCCAGGAGAGCCTCGTCGATCTCGGGCACCTCCAAGAGCTCCTCGATGCTCTGAATCCTTCCCCGCATGCGGCGGAAGGCGACAATTTTGGCCGCCAACAGCGGGGTAATCCAGGGAAGCTGCTGCAGCTCGGCCACCGTGGCGCGGTTGATATCGAGAGGACGCGCCCGCAGGTCGGCCAGGAGTTCCGCGAGCTCGGAACTGTCTGAGCCCTCCTCTTCCTGTTCCAACACCTGCTCGGGCTCCACCTGCGCACGTGCCTGGCCCGCAGGCATGAGGAGCAAAATGGCTCCGAGGGCGAGAAGCACAAACATGAGGCCAGGGCGCACTCCGTCCATGGGGTGCACGTCAGCACTCGCCCAGGCACCACACCGCGCCATAGCACCTCTCACTCGATCCCGACGGTTACGGAGACGGAGTGGCTAAGGCCGAGGTCGTAGTGGTAGGACACCGCATAGTCCATGCGCACGATGCCTGCCCACAGGCCGATGCCGGCGGCAAAGCGCCCGGGATTCGTTTGCAGGCCGCAGCGCAGGGCGAGCGGGGCCAGCGGGCGGTAGGAAGTGCCGATGCGCACCTCCGCAGGATACCGCACATCCTTGTGCAGGTCTACCGTCACCACCAGCGGCGGCGCAGGAGTGATGCTCACCCCCGTGGCAAAGACCTGTGGCAGCTGCTCCCTGCAGTCTCCAATGCGCGGACGGTTCAGGTTGGAAACCACTACCCCCCAGCGGACGTTGTAGGCGACGCTCATCAACAGGCCGAGGTCTGCCCCGGCGGTAGAGGCCGAGCCGTAGGAAGCAATGCACAAGTGGTAGAGGTGGGCAGCGGCGCCGACGTACAGATGGGGCAAGACCACCATCCCGGCACCGAGCGAGAAGACCTGTTCCTGGTATGGGGAGCGCCCGAACAGACGTACCGCGCCGCCAAGGCCACCATAGCGCAGCGGGTAGAAGAGGCTGACCCCGCTGGCGTCCAGTTCCTTCAGGCCAAAGGGTCGGCCATAGAACGCCGCTCCGGTAATGCCCGAGGCGGTGGCAATACCCGCCGGGTTGATGAGGAGGGCCTCTGGTCCTTGGGCAAGGCCGACGTAAGCCCCCGCCATGCCCACGGGACGTGCGCCAACTGTCAGGCGCTCGAACGCAGGGAAGGCGCGCTCAGCGGCCAGCAAGAGCACCAGCAGCATCCCAAATCTTCGCGTGTGGCGCATGGCAACTAACCGCTTGACATTGTCCTCAAAATCTGGTAACTTTCAAGGTCGCTAACTGACAGCCGATTGCAGCTCTTTAGACGGCGATTCTGGCAGAGCAGATGAGGAGAACGAGCATGAAGGCAGTGCAGAAGCTTGTTGTGCCCTTGGCAGTCCTCCTTGCCAGCGTGATGATCGGGGTAATGCCGGCCTCTGCCCAAAAGATCGTGCCGCGCGTCAAGACCATCCTGCATACCCTCCCCTTGGAAAAGCAGGAGTGGATGCGTGATTTCCACGAGCGCGTGGAGAACTATATCCGCGCGCGCGATTGGCATGACAAAAACTATGGCGGGGAAATCCATGTCTACATGGAATTCCTCCTGCAGGACAACAGCACCAGCTCAGAGGAACGGTACAGCGTTAACCTCTTGGTGTCCAACGGCGCAGATCTGCAATATTTTGACAAGCGCGGCCGGTTCAAATACACTCACGGCGAGCAGATTACGGTCAACGACCCAGAGCAGCTCCCCCTGACCAATCTCATCGATTTCTACGTCTACCTCATCCTCGGTGGCGAATTCGACAAGCGCGGCACCTTAGAGGGCACGCCCTTCTACGAGAAGGCGCGTGACATTGCCCAGCATGCCCGTTATGGGTTGGGCCGCTTCGTGGAAGGCTGGGACCTCCGCGAGAAGCTCGTCAAACAACTGCTCAGCGATGCCCACCGTCCCTTCCGCGAGATGGTCGATTACTACTTCTACGGCCTGTCCCTGGTGGGCGAGGACGACGCCCAGGCGCGCAAGTACTGCGCCGAGGCCGTGAACCTTCTGGTCAAGATCCTGACTGAAGACCCGAAGAACGACCACGCCAACAAGTTCCTCGATGCCCACCGGCGGGAGCTCATCGCCGTCTTTGCCAATTCTCCGGATTCTGTAGTGCTGGAGCGTCTGGCCAAGGTCGACTCTGTCACGGCGAAGGTGTTCAAAGTAGCTCCCGAATAGGGCCAGTCTCCGCTAAATGTCAACCGCCTCGCCGAGCTCTGGGATTCGCACCTCGCACTGCACCATGGTGCGCAGCGCCTCGGCCAGGGGCTCGGCCTGGGACGGCTCGCCGTGCACGACAAACACGTGCTTCAGGCGCTCCACATTCATGCCGCGCAGATAGGCCAGAAGCTCCTGGCGATCGGCGTGGGCGCTGAAGGCGTTCAAAACCGCCACCTCCGCGTGCAGGCGATACGGTTCCCCAAAGATATTCACCCATTCATGCCGCTCTACCAGGCGACGCCCTAAGGTGTTTTCCGCCATGTAGCCTACGATGAGTATGGTGTTGGCCGGGTTCTCGATGTTGTTCTTGAGGTGGTGCAAGATCCGGCCACTCTCACACATGCCCGAGGCGGAGATGATGATGCAGGGTTCATTGAGGGTGTTCAACCTCTTGGACTCCTGTACGTCGCGCACGTAGTGCAGCCGGTCAAACCCGAACGGATCTTCGTGCTCCTGCATGAACTGGTAGGTTTCCAGGTCAAAGCACTCCGGGTGCATACGGAAAATGGCGGTGGCGTTGGTCGACAGGGGGCTGTCCACGAACACCGGCAGGTCGGGGATCTTCCGCTCCCGCCAGAGCTGATTGAGGAAGTAGACGACTTCCTGCGTCCTTTCCACAGAGAAGGCAGGGACGATGATTTTGCCCTTGCGCTCGTAGGTACGGTTGACGATGTCGGCAAGGCGCTGGGGTATCTCGGCGAGCTTCTTGTGGAGGCGGTTGCCGTAGGTGCTCTCGGTGATGAGCGCATCAACATCGCGAATCTGTTGCGGATCGCGCAGTAAAGGCATGTTCGGTCGCCCCAAGTCGCCGGTGTACGCCAGACGCACGCTGCGCCCGTTCTCCGAAATGTCCAAGAGGGTGATGGCCGAGCCGAGGATGTGCCCGGCATCAACGAAGTGCAACTTCACGCCGGGGACAACAGTCATGGGGCGGCCGTAGCTGAGCGAAACCATGCGGCCAGGCACGGCAATGGCCTCTTCAAGGGTGTACAGGGGACGCACCGGAGGGAGCCCCTTGCGCTTGTGCCGCTTGTTGACGTACTCGACGTCCTTCTCTTGAATGTGCGCCGAATCCGGAAGCATGATGCTGCACAGGTCGCGCGTGGCAGGAGTGCAGTAGATGGGCCCTGAGAAGCCTTGCGCAACCAGGCGCGGCAGGTTGCCGCTATGGTCGATGTGGGCATGCGACAGGATGACGCAATCTATGCTGGCCGGGTCAAACGGCAAGTTGCGGTTCTGGTGGTCGGCCTCCTGGCGATGACCCTGCACTAAGCCACAATCGAGCAGGATGAACTGACCGTTGACCGAAAGCAAGTGCTTGGACCCCGTAACTGACCGCGCTGCTCCCAGGAATGCAATGTGCACAGCAGACCTCCGCATCACTTTCCTTTGCTTGCGAACTTAGCTATTTTCTGCGGCATAGTCAAGCCTTTTTTTTCTCTTGATAGTGTGCGGCGAATTTCCTAACATCCTTCACGGCAAGGGGCAGGCAACTCCATGGGCAAGGTTGCAGCGGCAATAGACATCGGCACCAACTCGCTCCTGTTGCTCGTGGCAGAAGTCGCTGAGGGCAGCATTGGCCGGGTGCTCGTCGAGGACGAGTGCATCACACGCCTGGGACGCGGCTTGCAGAAGGCAGGCGCACTCGAGCCGAGGGCGATTGAGGAGACGGTGGCGGCTGTCTGTGGCTTCGTGGCGAAGGCCAGAGAGATGGGTGCTGAACAGATTCGCCTGGCCGCCACCAGTGCCGCGCGTGATGCGGCCAATGCGGCGGAGTTGGCAGCCGAGCTCAAAAGGAGCACGGGACTGCCGCTGCGGGTCCTGGCTGGCGACGAGGAGGCCGAGCTTACATTCCTCGGAGTGACCAGCACGGACCTGCCAGGAGACAGACTGCTGCGCGTGGTGGATGTTGGCGGAGGGAGCACGGAGTTCATCCAGGGGTGTGGGAAGAGAATCTTGCGCAAGAGGAGCCTCGAGGTGGGTCACCTGCGACTGAGCGAACGTTTTCTGGCCGATGACCCGCCGCGCGCGTGCGAGGTGACGGAGCTCAAGGAGTGCGTGCGGCAAGAGGTGCTCGAAGCCGGCATCGAGGGTCGTCAGGCAGGCGAGGAGCTGGTGGGCGTCGGCGGAACGATCACCACCCTGGCTGCCATCGATCAACGGTTGGCCTCCTACGAGGCGGCGCGTATCGAGGGGCATGTGCTGAGCGTGGAGCGGGTGCGGGCCCTCCGGCAGCAGCTCCAAGAACTGCCGCTGGCCGCCCGGGTGCGGGTGGTCGGCTTGGCGCCAGCGCGCGCCCCCGTGATCGTGGCGGGTGCGGCTATCTTCGAGGCGCTGATGAGTGCGCTGGATTTTGACGCGCTACAAGTGACTACGCGGGGGTTGCGCCACGGCCTGCTGGTGGCCGAGAGCGGCCGGCCGGCTGGAGGCGCTCACGAAGAATGAGCGACCCTAAGACACGGGCTGCCCCACAGTTTTCTGAGTGGCAGCCTCAGAATTCTGAGGCATTGGCCAAGGAGGACAAGGCGGGGCAAGGGCAGTTTGGCGAGGAAGCCTGTCGAAACGGGTGCTTTCGCGCCCACGGGTCTGGAGATGAGTCGCCTACGGTGCGATGAGCAAGGTTGAAGCAAGGGGGAAAACCGGGCAGTCACCCCTACCTCGTGTCCCGCCGCAGTGCACGATGGCACGGGGATTGCGAGGGTAGCAGAAAAAGTGAGGCACGGCTTTGCGCGACAATCGATCCGCTTCCGGTTAGCAGCCGCGATGGTGGCGCTGCTGGTGGCCATGCTTGCGCTCGTCGGCCTGTTGCTTGAATGGCGGGTGCGCGACCTGCTGGAGGCAGAGCTCGGTGAGAAGCTAACGGTGGCTGCGGTCGCTACGGCGGCGCAGTTGGATGCGGAGCTGGTGCTCGCCCTCCGGCCCGGCGATGAACAGACGCGGACCTACCGTCACCTGCGCGGGCAACTGGACAAGGTGCGGCGCGACACGGGCATGGAACGACTCTATGCAGTGGATGCCGACTTGGCCATTCTCGCCGCTGCCGACAGCTCCGTGTCCATCGGGCAGAGATGGCGGCGCTTGGAGATGGACCGGGCGGAGATTAGTCGCGCCTTAGCAGGTACACCAGCCAGCTCGGTGCTCTTCGGCGGCGTGGATGGCCGCCTCTACAAGTCGGCCTATGCACCTTTGCGCCTGGGGGGCCAGCCGCGAGCGGTCGTGGTAGTGGAAGGCAGCGCCCAGAGCCTGCAGGCCATCGTTCGCCTGCGCACATATCTGCTGCGGTTGGGCGCTGCCGGAGCGCTCATCGCTCTGGTGCTGGGAGTGGCTTTGGCCAGACAGATCACGCGGCCGCTGGCGCGCCTGCGCAAGGCAGCGGAGACTATCGGCCGAGGCGACTACCAGGTGCCTGTTCCCCAAAGCGGGCATGACGAAATCGGCTTCTTGGCGCAGACCATGGAGGAGATGCGGCGCAACGTCGTGGAACGCGACACGCGCCTGAAGACCATGCTCGCCGGCATTACTCACGAGCTGCGCAATCCCCTGGGCGGCATCGAGCTTTTTGCGGGCCTGTTGGCAGAGGAACTGCGCGGCGGCGAACAAGAGGGGCGTGCGGCCAAGATCGTCCGAGAGGTGCAACACCTCAAGGCCATCGTCAACGACTTTCTCGACTATGCACGGCCGCCTTCGCCGCAAAGGAGGGCATGCCCCTTGGAAGAGGTTCTCAAGGAGGTGCATAGCCTGCTGGCCGAAGAACTCAGCGCCAAGGGGACAGACTTCAGCTGGCACACGGATGGCTTGGCGATCTTTGTCGACCCACAGCATGCCCAGCAGATCTTCTTGAACTTGGCCCGCAACTCCGTGCAAGCCATCTCTGACCCAGGAGTCATCCGGGTCAGTGCCCGGACGGTGGGTCGGCAGGTTGAGGTGCTCTTTGCCGACACTGGGTGTGGCATCCCACCCGATGCGCAAGGGCATTTGTTTGAACCATTCTTCACCACCCGCAAGACCGGGACAGGCCTGGGGCTGGCCATCGCCCGTAGCCTGTGCCAGGCAAACCAGGGGAGTATTACCCTGCAGCACAGCGACAGTTCCGGTACCGCGTTCGTCCTGAGGTTCCCCAAAGCAGACGAGGGTGAGGCACAGTGAGTCGCATCTTGGTGGTGGAAGATAACCAGACCATGCGCGAAGGCATAGCCCAGGTGCTGGCCAAGATGGGGCATGAAGTCCTGCAAGCTGAGGACGGCCAGCAGGGGGTGGAAATGGCCTTGGCTCGCCCATGTGACTTGGTGATTACTGACTACCGGCTGCCGGGCTTGGACGGCATTGAGCTCCTGCAGCAGGTGAAGCTCCATGCCCCGGCCAGTGAGGTCGTCGTCATTACGGCGTATGGCACCATTGGCTTGGCAGTGCAGGCGATGCAGGAGGGAGCGGCGGACTTTATCACCAAACCATTCTCGCACGAAGAGCTCCGCGTGAAGGTGGAAAAGACCCTCCGGCGCCTGGAAGAGCGACGGGAACTGGAACGCGTTTCCGCCGAGAATCTCTACTTGCGCCAGGAGCTTGAGGGGCGCCTTAACTTTGGGGAGATCATTGGCGAGTCGCAGAAAATGAAAGAGGTGTACGCCACGGTGGAGAAGGTCGCGCCAACCGACGCCACTGTCCTGATCTACGGGGAGAGCGGGACAGGCAAGGAGCTGATTGCGCGCGCCATTCACCGCGCCAGTCGGCGACGGGAGCGACCTTTCGTACGCGTGCATTGCGGCGCCTTGGCAGAGGGGGTGCTGGAATCAGAACTATTCGGCCACGAACGCGGCGCCTTCACCGGGGCACTGCGCCGGAAGCGAGGCCGCTTCGAGCTGGCCCACACCGGCTCCATATTTCTCGATGAAGTAGGCGACATCCCCCAGGCAACGCAGTTAAAACTGCTGCGCGTGCTCCAGGAGAAGGAGTTTGAACGCGTGGGCGGCGAGGAGACGCTCACCGTGGACGTGCGCATCATCGCCGCCACCAATCGCGACCTGGCGCAGCTGGTCAGGGAGGGAGGGTTCCGCGAGGACCTCTACTACCGACTGCACATAGTTCCCATCTTCCTGCCACCACTGCGCGCCCGGCGGGAGGACATCCCTGCCCTCGCCTACCATTTCCTTGGCCGGCTGGCCAAAGAGCTGGGCAAACCAGGCCTAAGCATGGACGAGGCGGCGATGGCGCAGCTGTGCCGCTATCACTGGCCAGGCAATGTGCGCGAATTGGAGAATGTCTTGGAGCGAGCGGCGGTGCTGGCCGAAAGGGACACGATTACCGTCGCGGACCTGCCGCTGCTTGCCGTGCCTGAGGCAGACGCGGTGGGGCCTGATACGCAGGGCAGCCTCGAGCTGGAGCCGGTGCTGGAACGCATTGAGCGGGCCTACTTGGAACGGGCGCTGGCTATGGCCAGTGGCGTCAAGACCGAAGCGGCCCGGCTGCTCGGGCTGAAGCCCAGTGCCCTCTACTACAAGTTGGCCAAATACGGGCTGCCGCACAAGAGTGACGAGGGCCCAAGGAGGAAATGTTGAACAAGTATACATCTCACCCGGCCGGGCTGCTCGCGCTCGGGGCAGCGATAGCTCTTAGCGCGATCGGCGCGCCGCAAGCATGGGCGCAGACAAGGGCCGACAGCCTGGAGACACTGGCCCGCACCTACGAGCAGCGGCTGGCCGTCGTCGAGAAGGAGCGCGAGAACGCGGCCGCGCGGTTTGACAAAGCCGCGGAGAAGGTCAATCGCCTGAAGGTGGAGACACAGAACTTTCTGCAGAGGCGCCGCCTCGAACGGGCGCTCAGGGAGCTCCAGGTTCTGGCAGAGAAAACCGAGAGCTTGGAACGGCAGCAGCAACAGCTGAAAACTGCGCTCGACACGACGCTGGCTGCCTTGTGGCTGCACTATGATGCGGAGGTCACCCGCTTGGCGGAAATCTTGGAAACGGGGCTGCCCGAGGATGCGCGGCAAGAAAAGATGCGCGCCTTGGCCATGCTCCGGCGCAAGCGCGCAGAGGTAGCCGGTCGCATTGCCGTGGTGCCGGCCTTGCTGGATAGTCTGCCCCGCTGGGCGCTGGGCCCGGAGGAGGACTATCGGCGCCTGGAGGACAAGGCGGCGCTGCTGCTCGATCGCGCGGCGCGACTGCGTCAGGAGGCAGCCAGTGCCGACAGACGGCTCAAACAGCTGCGCGACGAGGTGGCGCTCCGCGAGCGCCTCAATGAGCTGGCCAGCGAGGTGGCGCTCTTCGATCAACGTGACGAGACAGCAAGGCCAATGACCCAAGGGGCCAGCAGAGCATCCCTGGAAACGGGCCCTGGCCGGGGCGTGAGCGATTACACGGCCGAAGGTACCGCAGGCCGCTCAGGAGTAGTGGCACCTGCAGGCAGGCTGTGGTCTGCAGATCCCTCGCAGCTCTCCACCGCCGAGGCCAGGCTCTTCATGCGTGAGCTGGAGGCAGAGAAGGGACACCTCCTGGCCATGGCAGACACGCTCACCGCCCGCTCGCAAGAGTTGACGAAAAGAGCCGAGGCGCTGCGCGCCCAGCGAGCTCCATCCCCCCGATGAACCTGCAACGCCTGGGCATCGCGCTGCTCATCGGTTGCGCGGCTGGCGTGAACTTTGCCGAACAGCCGCTCTGGCAGCGCAGCACCAGGGTGCAACTTGCCCTGGAGCAGGACAACAACATAAAGGAATCGCCCACGCAGCCGGAAGGCGCACCTTCGCTTCGCTTTTTGCTCCACTGTCGTGGGCAAGGGCAGCACGGCAAGACGGCAGCGGATTTCTCCCTGCAATTGGTGTGCCAGGGGTACTGGCAGCACCTGGAAGAGAACAAGGCTGTGGGCGAGCTGGCAGCGGGGGGTACGTGGTTCGCCAGCCAACGATGGTCCTTGGGTGGGCGGGGCTCGCTCAGGCTCAAGACTTTTCTCAACGGCGGCCTGACCTACCTGGCGTCCACGGTCACCGCGTTTGCGCACACGCAGCTGCCGGCCAAAATCTCCGCCACCGCCTCTCTTTCTGGCGAATCCTTGGACTACAGCGGCTCTTCCGAGTACGACTCACAGGGCTGGGGTGCGGAGCTCGTGCTTAGCCGCCCCGTTGCCGCCTGGCTGAGAGTAGGCGCGACGATGGGCGGGCAGCAGGGGTCCCTGGACAGGCCGGCCTACACTTACGATCGGGCGACGGATCGATGGAGCACACTCCCCGACCGGCACCGAGACCGTTCCTTTCACGGTGGCGCTCGCCTGGAGGTGCACCGCAGAGGGCAGTGGGCCATTGCCTACCTCTACGAACGCACCAGCTCCAACTCCTACGGCTACGGATTCTTGCGGCACAAGGTCTCACTCTTGGGCGCTGTGCGCCTACACGAGAAGGTGCTCCTCCGCCTCTACGGTCTCCTGCAGCGGAAGCGGTACGCGGAAGAGGTGGGACCAACTGTGCCCATGGGCCTGGACACGGAGCGGGAGCAAAGTAACGTGCTGGTCGTTGACTTCTCGCGGCCCCTCTCGGCCCGCCTTACCGCAATCTTGCGGTTGGCCTGGTACGACAACGAGTCACTCGTGCGGGGCTGGTACTACGAAAAGTCAACCATGAGTCTTTCTCTTGAGCGCCGCTTTTGAGCCTCGTCGAGCGACGGGTTGGTTCCTGGGGCCGATCGGCTCCACCACGCCTGCCGTGGTAGAAAAATCATGGGGAGCCGGCGGCGGCGTTTTTGACTTGATTTTCTGGGCCCAGTTATGTAATTTGGCCTCGCAGGGTCGCCAAGCGAGGGCAAGCGCCGGGCTGTGCGCAGACAAACAGGCAAGTGGGAGACAAGGGTCATGCTTCTTTCCTCGACTAGGACATACGATGGGCGCGACTTAGGGCGCTCGTTGACCTCGTGGGTGTATCAACCGGCAGCGAAGCAGAAGGCGCTGATATGGGCCCTCGGCATAATGGTGACGCTGCTCCTCATGGGGATCGCCTACGGTGGGCACTTTCTCCCTTGGCTGCGGCGGCTCGGCGGCACGGTGCAGACGATCGTGCTCCTGCTCCTCCCGGGGCTTTATGCTTACCTGGCGCGGGCG
The DNA here is from genome assembly GCA_024655945.1 of candidate division KSB1 bacterium. Lineage (NCBI taxonomy): Bacteria > Pseudomonadati > Candidatus Zhuqueibacterota bacterium. Next base: position 38,225 of record JANLFK010000008.1, on the reverse strand, counting down.
CGCCGCAATGGAGTCTTCACCCTCTTCGAACAGGGAGTCCTGGTGCAGCCTTCTGAGGGCAAATCGAGCGACCGAGGAACATACGCCCTGTGGCGGCAATTTGGCGGATGTGTATACGACGAGAACGGCGTGCGCCTGGTACCACGGCAACCTCTGCGCCGTGCCCTCTACCTCCCGGCGCGCGCCAACCGGATGGAGGTCTATTCCATCTGCAGGGAGAGGATCGACGCGTTCCGCTTTGCCGGCCCGACTGCCGGCGGCGGTTCTGTGGGAGCCAGAAAGTCTGCGCGGTAGAGAGCACACGGCCGAATCCTGATGGGCCAAGGGACGCCTGCATCACATTGGCACCTTCCGACGTGGCTGCGGCGTCGATTCGCGTCGCTGGCGCCCGTGCCCGGCGCCATCCCTCAAGTCGCGAGTTTTCCCCTGGTGGGCTGCCCAGTCGGAGGAGGCTGCTGCGCTTGTCCGGGAAAATTGACCGGCAGCCATCGCTGCCACATCCAGAGGAACTCGCCTCGGGGCGTGGCCGCGCGCGCTGGTCGGCCAGTGGGCGGTCGGGTACGAGGTTGCGAACAGGGCGATTGGGCCTGGATGTTTAGCGAGGAGGGCTAAACATGTCACGACCGCTGTCAGGAATCAAGTGGGGGTGGGTGCTCCTGGGGGTAGTCATCGCCGTGGCAATTGTCATTGTCGGCGTGGGTGTAGTGGTTACAGGGTATGCTTTCCACTTGGCGTTCCAAGCCAGGGGAGCGCCAGATCAGCAGATGATCAACCTCTTCGCCGCCAGGATCTCACCTGGGCTGGCATCCATCTTGATGGGCGTTGGCACGCTGCTGGGAGGACTGCTGGCGGCGCGCAAAGGGCGACCGGCCGCAGTCAACAATGGCGTGGCAGTGGGCGTGCTGACGGCCATCGTTGGCCTGATCATCGACCTGTCGTCAGGTCCCGACCTGTGGACCGCGATAGGGGCCGCTTTGGCAGTTGGCGGAGGATGGCTCGGCGGGCAGCTCGGCCGCAGTCGGGCTTGAGCAAGGCGGGACCGCTTCGACCTGGGCTGTTCCGCTGGCGGCCGCGCGCTGCACGCAGCGACTGCCTGCCGCCGCCGCGCGTTGTCTTGCTGGCGTTCCAGGCTTTTCCGCTGCGCACCCTGACGGGAGGAATACGGCCATGGGCAAAGTTGACCTAAAAAGAGAGCTCGCGCACCTCTACAATCCCTCGCCCCACAAAGTGGCCATCGTCGACGTCCCGCCGCTCAACTTTCTGATGATCGATGGTGCCGGCGATCCCAACGTCTCCCCTGGCTACCAGCAGGCCGTGGAAGCACTCTTCTCGCTGTCCTACACACTCAAGTTTGTGGCCAAGAAAGGGAAAGGCGTCGACTACGGTGTGATGCCCTTGGAGGACCTGTGGTGGACAGCCGATCCCACGCAGTGGACCGACAAGAGCCTGTGGCAGTGGACGGCAATGATCATGCAGCCAGAATGGGTCACCCCGGACATGGTGGCCGAAGCGCTCCGCGTCGTCAGGGACAAGAAAGGCCTGCCTCCCTTGGACCAGGTGCGGTTCGAGTGCTACCACGAGGGCTTGGCCGCCCAGATCATGCATCTCGGCCCGTACGATGCGGAAGGGCCGACGATAGCAAAGCTCCACGACTTTATCCGAGCAAGCGGCCATGGGCTACGGGGGAAGCATCACGAAATCTACCTCAGTGACCCACAAAGGACCGCCCCAGAGAGGCTCAAGACAGTGCTGCGCCAACCCATGGGTGGGCCGCTCGGCGCATGACGCGTAGGCCTGTCGCCCTGACACAAGCCGCGTCAGGCCTTCGGAAGTGGTGCCGGGGCCGCACGGCAGGGATGAAGGGACGGAGTGATCAACCAAGCGTCGAGAAGCGAGCCACATCATTGCTCAGGAGGCGAGCCTATGCGAGTGCTTGTTACCTATGGGAGCAAGTACGGGGCCACCAAAGAGATCGCCGAGAAGATCGGACAGGTGTTGCGAGATGCCGGAGTGCAGGCCGAGGTGCGCGCAGCAGGTGAGGCTGGCGACCTGAGCTCCTTTGGCGCGGCGGTCATCGGCAGCGCGGTCTACGCCGGACAGTGGCGCAAGGAAGCCGCTGCCTTCGTGCGGAAGTACGAGCGTGAGCTTAGCGCCCTGCCGGTCTGGATCTTTTCCAGCGGCCCCTTGGGCAAGGGCGATCCGGTGACCCTCCTCCGCGGCTGGCGCATCCCGAAGGCACTGCAGGCGGCCGTGCAGCAGGTGGCGCCGCGGGATATCGCCGTCTTTCACGGCGCGCTGGATGAGAGCAAGCTCAACCGGCTGGAGCGCACTATCCTCCGCCTCATGAAGGCGCAGGTCGGCGATTTCCGCGACTGGGAGGCAATCGCGGCGTGGGCAAAAAGCATAGCCGCAGCGCTGAAAGGGAAGTAGCGCGCCTCTGGGGGTCGACACCATGGCCCGCTGTGTGAGCGAGCCGCAGGGACAAGTCACCCTCGGCCATGCAGGCCGTGTTCTCTGCGAGTCCCCCGAGCAGGCGAAAGGGCGCCGGGAGCAGCGCAGGGCCCCAGCGCCCGATGAGCGCCTCACCAGTTGGCGATGAGAATCTCCTCTAACTCGCCGCGGTGTTTGGCCGGATTGAGGTGGCACTCCATGATGCGCTCGTGCGGCAGCCTTGCCACGCACTGTTTCATCTTCTCCAGGGCCTTGATGTTGAGCTCCACCGCCTTGTGCACCGGCATGTTCTCCGGGTTGATGTCGATCCCGAAGTAACCGTTGTAGCCGATGGCCCATAGGGCGTACAGCAGCGCCTCAGCCTCGTGTGGATTGACCACGCCGATGTTGTTGTCCTGGTCGTAGTTGCCGTCGGGCTGGCTGTTCCAATGAGTGTGCGCTAAGCGCCCTTCCATGGCCACCAGCGAGTAGGCGGCAGGCAGGATCTCGAAGCTCATCTTCACATGCCCCACCTCGGGATTGAGGCCGACCAAGGCGTGCCCCTGCTCCAGCAGGCGGCGGTTCTCCGGATGGCGCAGCTTTTTCTCAATGCGTTGCGCGGCCAGGATACCTTCGGCCGTGGTGCGGTAGATGTTGTTGGGCGCGGGCTCGTAGCCTTTCGGCTCGATAGCCACGCGCACCCCTGGTACCTCGTCCATCGCCTCGGCGAGGGTCGTCTCAAAGAGGTCCCACATGCGCATGAACGGCGTGCCGTGCAGGTAGCGGTAGCCATCCATGCCGGGCCAGGAGATGGCCAGGTCCACACCGAGCTCTTTGACCAGCTTCAGGCCGCCGACGGCGATCTCCTTGGCCCGCTCGCGCACGGCCGCATCAGGATTGGACATGCTGCCGAACTCAAAGATCTTGTCGTAAAAGTGGCAGAACGGCACCCCCACCAGGCGAATGCCGGTCTCCTTGGCCAATTGCTGGTAGAGATGGGCGTTCTCCTCGTTGACCTCTGCCGGATAGTGTGCCTCGATCCCCTTCACACCTAACTTGGCCATCTGTGCAGCCATCTCGATGCGCTCGGGGATGGAAGCCTCCGGCACAAATCGCTCGTGAAAGCGCCCACCCCCAGGGGTGAAGTACCAGATGCCCACCGAGGGCTTGATCTCCAAATCCTTCGCCAAGTTGGCGAGCATTACCTGGGGGTCCACAGCCTCCCGCTGAAAGCGGATATCAGGCAAACGATAGCTCATCGCACTCTCCTTTCCACCTGTTCCTTTGCAAAAAAGCGCGGCTCATGCGCCGCCACATGCCGATGCTCACCCTCAAGTCGGGCGCGACTTTCCCCCACTCGTGAAGAAGGCAGCGAGGACCCTTTACACCCACAGAGCGCAACGATAGAGACAGGGCTTCGTGGGCCGTGCCCGCATTGACCGAGGCCGTGCGTGGAGCTCCCTCTGGGCGTTGCGCAGAGAGGAAATGCCTCCCTGCAGCTCCATGGGCAGTTTACGCAGAGTGCGCACGCTGTCCAGGCGCACGCGCGCACCAATCACAGACCTGGACGCGGGCTGACCGACTACCGGCTCACCACCTCCAAGTTCGCGCGCACACGGATGTCTTCGGAAGAACTGCCGACCATCACCTCGAAGGTGCCAGGCTCCACCACCTCCTTCAGGTCGCGATCGAGCATCGAAAGCTCTGGTGGTCCCAGGCGGAAGGTGACGGTGGTGTTTTCGCCCGGTTTGAGGGTGATGCGGCGGAAGCCCTTCAGCTCTTTCACCGGCCGGGCCACGCTGCCCACCACGTCGTGGATGTAGAGCTGCACCACCTCGTCGCCGGCGCGGCTGCCCACGTTCTGCACGTCGACGCTGACGGTGGCTGCGCCAGTCGCCTCTATGCGCTCAGGGCTTATGCGCAGGTTGCTGTAGGCGAATGTGGTATAGCTGAGCCCGTGGCCGAAGGGGAAGAGCGGCCTCCCGGTGAGGTCCACATAGTCCCAGCCGCGCCCTGTAGGCTTGGGATTGTAGTAGAGGGGCAGTTGTGCCGCAGACACCGGGAAGGCGATGGGCAACTTGCCGCCGGGGTTGACCTCGCCCCAGAGCACCTCGGCCACTGCGGTGCCGCCCTCTTCGCCGGCGTACCACGTCTGCACCACCGCAGGCACCTGGTCCAGCCAGTTGCGCATGGTCACTGCGCTGCCCGTCTGCAGCACCACCACCGTGGGCGTGCCCGTAGCAGCCACCGCCTTGATGAGGTTCTCCTGCTCCACGGACAGGTCGAGACTGGCGCGATCGCGGCCCTCCCCCTCAACTACACCCACCACCACGATTGCCACTTCCGCCTGTTTGGCGGCGGCCACCGCCTCCTCCAGCGGTTTGTTCTCCTCGGGCTGTAAGTCCCAACCCAAGCTGGCGAACGCATACCCCAGGTTCTCGTAGTACTCAATCTTCAGGTCGTAGGCCCGCCCTTTCTCCAAGGTGACGGTGACCATGTCCGTGGTCACGCTGCGGTCGACCCACATGTCCACGAGAAGCTTGCCATCGAGGTAGAGGCGCACGCCGTCGTCGGTGGAGATGCCGAGGCGCACACGGCCGCTCACTGGCGAGATGAGCTTGCCGGTCCACCGGGCCGAAAAGCAGTCAGTAGGCAGCGAGGGGTCGGGACCGTCGCCCGCCCAGTCGAAGTGCAGCACCGGATCGATGCGCACCAAAGCCGGGTCGCCTGCCAACTCTTTGTTGGCAAAGTACTCACCGCGCAACCCCTTTTCTCCCGGCTTACCGCCTGCGGGAATGAGGTACTCGCTGGGGATCGCCGGCAGCACTGGATGCGAGAGCACGCACCCCTGCGCATAGAGCACGCGGCCATCGGGCCGCACCTTTTTCATCCCCTCGAGCACGGAGACGGTCTTCATCCCATAGCCGCTGTAGCCGCCCAACTTCACCTCATTGGCCAGGGGGCCGATGAGTGCCACGGTCTTTGTCTCCTTCTTGAGCGGCAACACCGCCCCTTCGTTGCGCAGCAGCACTATGGCCTTGCGCGCGGTCTCCAAGGCCAGGGCGCGATGTTCGGCGCAGTCGTTCACCCGGGCTGCCTCTTTGGCATCGGCAAAGGGGTTCTCGAACAAGCCGAGTTTGAACTTGGCCCGCAACACTCGCCGCACCGCCTCGTTGAGCGTTTCCTCGGAGACCAACCGCTCGCGCACGGCCTGCAGCAACGGCTCGCCATAGATGTAGATGTTCGGCAACTCCACGTCAAGCCCGGCATTGAGCGCCTGCGCAGCGGCCTCTTTCTCGGTGGCCGCTGTGTGGTGCATGTCGAGGATCCCGGCCACGGAGCCATAGTCCGATACTACAAAGCCGGTAAAGCCCCACTCGTTGCGCAGCACCTGGGTGAGGAGCCAGCGGTTTGAAGAACATGGTGTGCCGTCGTAGGAGTTGTACGCCGCCATCACCGAGGTGGCCCCTCCTTCCTGGAAGCAGGCCTTGAAGCCGGGAAAGTAGATCTCCCGCATCAGACGCTCGCTAAAGTGAACCGGGTTGCTATCGCGTCCGCCATCGCCGAGGTTGGCCGCATAGTGCTTGGGCGTGGTGATGACGCCTATCTCCTCGAAGGCCTTGCAAAAGGCGGCGCCCATGCGCGCCGTGAGGTAGGGGTCCTCGCCGTAGGTCTCTTCCACGCGCCCCCAGCGGACGTCACGGGCGATGTTGACCACCGGCGACAGCACCTGACGGATGCCGCGGCTCTTGGTCTCCACGGCGATGGCATGAGCCACCCGTCCCATCAGCTCTGTGTCCCAGGTGGCCGCCAAGCCGATGGCCTGGGGAAAACTGGTGGCGCCGTTGGCCACCAGCCCATGGAGTGCCTCGTCGTGCATGATCACCGGGATGCCCAGGCGGGTCTTTTCCAGCATGAACTTCTGGATGCGATTGAGCTTCTCGGCAGCCTCCTTTGCTTTGTACTGGCGGAGGATGCACCCTAAGTTGCCAATGCCCTGTTCCTTGATGAAATCGGTGCCCTCCACCTCGCGGATGAGACATTGCAGCTGCGCCACCTTCTCCTCGAGAGTCATGCGGGAGAGCAGATCTTCCACGCGGCGTTCGATGGGCAGCTTAGCGTTCTTGTAGTCCGGCGTGCTCCCCCGCGACTGCCCGTGGGCAACGGTGGCGAGCAACCAGCAGCCTGCCGTGAGCAGGCTGAGCCACGAGAGCAACAGCCCTTTTGAGTTTAGCATCATGGCGCCCTCCTTGCACAGGTCGGTGAACATACTGGCCTCCGTCGACTTGCCGTGGCGATTTTTCATCCCGTCTTGGGTTCGTCACTCTTCGATGCCCTTTTCCTGCCAGGCCGGCATAGGAGTGCTTTGTGCGCTGGCCGCGGGCCTATGCCGCTTCCCGCCCGCACGGCCCAATAAAAGTCCGGCCTTGCAGCGCCCCGTTCAACACCCCTGGAGTTCGCAGCTCTCGTCGGCTACTTCTATTTCGATGGTGCTATGCTGGATGTTGTGGGCATGCAGCGCCCGTCGGCATTGCTGCTTGATGCGCACCATGTCTTCTGAAGAGGTGCCTTTGCCCACGACCACGTGCAGGGTGAGCACATGGTACTGGCCATCCATGGACCAGAGGTGCAGGTCGTGCACGCCACAGACCCCAGGCACGCCCAGCACTGCCTGTTCCACGGCGGTGACGTCCATGGCCTCGGGCACGGACTGCAAGAAGATGCGCACCGTCTTGCGCAAGTTGACCGCCACCCGCCACATCACAAAGACGATGATGAGCACAGAAAGAGCCGGGTCGAGAAATAGCGCCTTGGTAAAGCGCATGACCACGCTTGCCACCAGCACTGCTGCCCAGCCCAGCACGTCCTCCAGCAGATGCAGCATGGCCACTCGCTCGCTGAGGCGCTGACCGCCGTGCAGACGCCAGACGGCAAGGCCATTAACGGCCACCCCGAGCACCGCCAGCGCCACCATGCCGCTGGTGTGCACCTCCTGCGGGGCGAACAGGCGGGGCACGGCGCGCCACAGCACCACTACCGCGCCTACCAAGAGCACTAAGGAGTTGGTCACCGCACCGAGCAGGGAAAAGCGCCGGTAGCCGAAGGTAAAACGCCGGCTACGCGCGCGGCTGGCAAGCTTGTCCAGATACCAGCTGAGGCCCAAGGACAGGCTATCGCCCAAGTCATGCAGGGCGTCGGACAAAATGGCCAGGCTGTTGGTGAGCAGGCCTCCCACCACCTCCACCACAGTGAAAGCCAAGTTGAGGAAGAAGGCAATGCGGAGGTTGCCCGTGTCGTGAGAGGGCACGGACTCCGCACAGCAGCGGTCTATTTCCGGTAAGCTCTGCATGGGAAAACTCGCCACCATGGCCGCGGGCAGGTCTTTCGCTTTGAGGAACTCCCTGTGTTGAGATGCCTCGTCGCACGTCCGCGCACACCAATCCTCAGAATGTCTCCGTTCTGCCTTGGCGGCGGAAGCGCTGCTTGTTCACTTCGTCCAGTACAAGCGGTCGCCGCAGTCGCCTATGCCTGGCACGATGTAGCCCTGGTCGTTCAACCTTTCGTCAATGTTCACGCAGAACACGTCCACATCCGGGTGGGCGGCGTGCAGGGCCTCAATTCCTTCCGGCGCGGCCAGCAAGCAGAGGTGCTTGATGCGCCTGGCCCCGCGTGCCTTGAGCGCGGCGGCTGCCGCCACTGCTGAGCCTCCCGTCGCCAACATGGGATCGAGGACAAAAACCTGACTCTGAGTCAGCTCCGGCACTTTGCAATAGTATTCCACCGGCTGCAATGTCTCATGATCTCGGTAGATGCCCAAGAAACCAACCTTGGCCAGCGGAATGAGGCGAAGAAAGCCATCTAACATCCCCAGACCTGCCCGCAAAATCGGCACCACCACGACGTCGTCATCCAACCACTCGGCAGTGGTGGGCACAAGGGGAGTCTCTATGTCGATGGTGCGGGTGCGCAGACTGCGGGTGGCTTCGTAGAGCATCAGGTAGGTGATTTCGTTGACCAGCTCCCTGAATAGCCAGGGCTCGGTCTGCTTCATGCGCACCAGGCCCAACTTGTGCTTAATGAGAGGGTGTTCCACCACCACTACAGTCTGCATAGCCTCTCCAGGATGTGGCCCTTGATTCCCTTGCTGTGGGGCGCCCCAATATACAGAAATTTCCTGCCAATGTCAAAAGGCAAATCGCTGCTCCTGGCTTGGCTCTTCTGTGGCTTGACCATGTTCACGCGCCTGCCACGGTCATTTCGGCGATCTTGATGGTGGGGCCGATGATGCTGCGCCGCAAGCGAAAGTCGTTGCCGACCATCTCCACATTGCGCAGCATGCTGGCCAAATTGCCGGAGATGGTGACCTCCGCCACGGGGTGGACGATTTGGCCGCGTTCGATCCACAGGCCGAAGGCGCCGCGCGACAGGTCGCCGGTCACCGGATTGAAGCCCCAGCCCATGGTGCCCGTGACCAGCAGACCCTTGTCCACTGAGGCGATGATTTCCCCCGGGGCATGTGGGCCAGGCGCCATGTGGAAGTTGTTCACCCCAGAGGCGTTGCCCGTAGATTGCATGCCTAACTTGCGCGCGCTGTAGGTATCGAGCAGGTAGCTGCGGAGCACACCCTGTTCGATGACCACCGTCTTGCGGGTCGGCACCCCTTCGCCATCGAACGGCCTTGTGCCCGGACCGGCCGAAAACAGGCCGTCGTCCACAACGTTCACCTTGTCGGAGGCCACTTTCTCGCCCAACTTGTCCACCAAGAACGACTGCCGTTGGTAGATGGCTTCCCCGTTGACACAGGTGAAAAGCATATACAGCAGCTCACCCGTGAGGTCTGGCTCCAGGACTACAGGCACGTTCTGCGTCGCTATTTTGCGCGGTCCGATCATGCGCGTGACCCGGTGCAGGGCCTTCTCGGCAATGGCCTCTGGCGGGGGCAAGTCGGCCAAATGGCGCGCTCCCTCGTACCAGCCGTCCTCCACAAGCTCGTCACCTCGCCCGGCTTGCAGGTAAACGCCCAAGGAGATGCTGGTGCCTTCGTACCAGCCGCTGAAGCCCAGCGAGTTGGCGAGAAAGAACTGGCCGACGCTGGTGGCGCAGGTGGCGCCGTAGGAGCTCTTGATGCGCGGATCAGCAAGACAGAGCTCCTCGGTATCCAGCGCCATTTGGATCTTCTCCTCCGCGCCAAGAGACGCGATGGCAGGGTCATAGAGGCGGAGGGAGGCAATGTCGACGGCCAGCTCTTCCTTTTCGGGCAGGCCGGCATAGGGGTCAGCGCTCACCAGGCGGGCACGGCTCACGGCGTTGGTGAGCAAGCGCTGGAGGGTGTCCGGCCTGAGGTCAGACGAGGAGGTGGTGGCCACGCGGTGGTCGACGATCACCCGCGCCCCTATGCTGCGCGCCCCGGCCTCCACCAGGTGCTCGATCTGACCATTGCGCACGCGCGCCGTGAACTCGACCCCGCGGTGGATGCCCACCTCAATCTGCTCGGCGCCGGCGCGACGGCCGAACTCCACCAACGACTCTGCCAGGGCAAGCAGGTCCTCGCTCTTGTTCATTTGCGCCCTCCCACTGTGATGCTGTCGATGCGGAATGTCGGCGTGCCAGAGGTGACTGCTGCGGACTGCCCTTCTTTGCCACAGGTGCCGAGAAAGTATCCCATGTCGTTTGCCACCATGGCGATGCTCTTCAGCACCTGCACGTTGGTGCCGATCAGGGCGGCGTTCTTCACCGGACGGGTAAGGCGCCCGTTCTCGATGAGGTAGCCCAGGTTGACCGAGAAGACGAACTTGCCCGAGTCCTCCACCTGTCCGCCCCGGAAGCTCTTGGCGTAGAACCCTTTTTTCACGGAGGCGATCACTTCTTCCGGGGTGTGCGGGCCTGGCGCCAGGATGGTGTTGGTCATGCGCGGGATGGGGTAGTGTTGGTAGCTCTCCCTGCGGCCGTGCCCTGTGAGCGGCATGCCCAGCAGCCGCGCCGAGAGGCGATCCTGCAGGTAGCCAACCAGCTTGCCCCGATCGATGAGCATGGTGCGCTGCGTGGGAGTGCCTTCGTCGTCCACACTCAAAGAGCCGCGCAGGTGGGGGATGGTGGGATCGTCGTAAACGGTGACCTGAGGGGCGGCCACCATCGTGCCCAGGCGGCCGGTCATGATGGAGGTCCCTTTCCGATTACCATCGGCTTCCAGGGGATGGCCCACTGCTTCGTGAATCATCACGCCGCTCTGCCCGCCGCCCAGCACCACAGGCTGCGCACCGGCAGGCGGTGGCACGGCCTCGAGCAGGATGATGGCTTCTGCGGCGGCGGTGCGGGCAATCTGCTCCGGAGGCAGTATGTCCCGGAAGTAGGCCAGCCCCACGCGCCCGCCACCAGTGAAGAAGCCGAGATCGGCGGTGCCGTTGTGCTCGGCCAGCGCCGACACAGCCAGACGCACCTGGGGCCGCACGTCGGTGACCAGCAGCCCCTCAGAGTTGGCGATGAGCACATGACGCAATGCATCACCGAAAGAGACCTGCACCTTGCTGATGCGACGGTCGTAGCTTGTAGCCGCCTCGTAGGCCCGGCGCACCAAGTCGAGGCGCATTTCCAAGGGCAGCAAGGTTAGCGTGAGGTTCAAGTCGTAGACCTGTCTCCCTGGCGAGCTTTCCGTGAGGGAGACAACGCGCTTGGCCGCGGCACTGGTGGCAATGGCCGCCGCGGTGCGCGCCGCGTGGCACAAAGCGCCTTCGGAGAGGTCGTTCGTGTAAGCGTAGCCGGTCTTGTCGCCAGCCAAGACGCGCACGCCAGCCCCCAAGGACACATTCTCCGCGGTTTTCTTGATGATCTCCTCTTCCATGAAGATCCAGGTGCCTATCCGGTACTCGCAAAAGAGCTCAGCAAACTCGCCACCTTTGTCAAGGGCGACGGCGAGCACCCGTTCTATGGCGCGCGGGGGGAGGCCAAAGTCGTAGGCAACAAGAGAGGCAGGCACCGGACTTGGCGGCGGCCCCTGTGAGGGGGGCGGCGCTGAGCCGGCACTCCCACGGTTGTCGAAGCTGTGCATTTCGTCCTCCGAAACGTGCTCCTTCTGGTTGGGGACAAATGTACGCAGAATCGGGGCAATTGCGCAAGGGAAATATTCGTGACGGAAAGGGGAGGGTGCAGAAAAATGAGGCCTTCCAGGGCGATGACCTGCAGCCCTGGAAGGCCTGGTATCATTTTCCGCCCAGTAGGAGTTGTTAGCGTATGAGCATCAGTTTCAAGGTCTTTTTCCACCGGCCGCCGGCTAGGACTGCAATATACACACCCGAACCCACCGCCTGCCCGGAGTCATCGAGCCCATCCCATCGCACCTCCTGCGCCCCGGAGGGCTGAGTGCTTAGCGACAGCTGGCGCACCCACTGGCCAGCCGCATTATAGATGACCAGGCGCATTTCCCCCACGCCCACCGGGAGTCGCACTGTGAGGCGCACGGATTGGTTGAAGGGGTTCGGGTACGCCGCCAGGTCTACAGAAACGCCGAGCGAATCCACCAGCTCTTCTGCCACAGACGTAGGATCTCCCTGCCAGCCTCCTGGTTCTTCAGGTCCACCGGCAGGCGCATTCTGCTCCTCAGGCTCATAGCCGTGATTCTCCTCCGGGCGGAAGACCAACAGCCCGGAATACGGGGTGAGAATGCCCTGCTTGAGGCTGATGTCCATGATCTCCACCACCGTGGCATTCGTCTGCGGCTTCTTTAAGAGCGCATGAACATGGTCTCCGTACCAGGCCCTGGCCAAGGTTACCGTGCCCGGCACCACGCCCTCTTCGGTGATGGTGAAGCGATCCTGGGCTTTGTTCAGGCGAACCTTGCCCAAGACAGTCACGTCAATTGGCAGTGTGCCAGCGTACTGGCCAATCTGCATGATTGGGAACCTGAAGGGGTAGTAGCCTTCGTGCAAGGCCAGGAAGTGCTTGCCGAATGCATAGCCCGTAGCAAAGCGGAGCTGGGTCTCAACTTCCTCGAAATGGCTGACCTTCTCATAGAACAGGGCGGACAGAATCGTGCGAATGGCATGGTAGCGCAAGAAAAAGAGATTGCCGCTACTCTTATAGGCAAGCCGTCCAAAGAAGCTCTGCAGCTGCGTCTCGTAGCGGCTTGTCTCCCAGTTGTAGACCAGGCTGGAGGTGTTGTCAAGGTCAACCACATGGATCTTGGTGCCTGGGCTAAACATGGCAATGATCTGGTCGGCAAGAAGCTCTTTGGAAGGAGCGGACAGCATAATCTCGTCCGTGTTGGTGAAAAGGACGACATCAGTGCTGTCATACCGGCCGGCAAGATGATCGGCGCCCGCCCGCATTAGCACTTGCAGATTGCTATACGACGGGAAGGAACGCTGCAGCACACCGGCAAAGAGGAGGTCCAGGTTGCCCTCCGTACAGGCGACCAAGCTATCTGCGCCATGAGCGATATCCTCATAGGCGACCAGCAAGTTGGCGGAGTCGGCAGCGGTGAGCGCCTGTTGCATGATTTCTTTGAGAAGAAGCAGCAGAAGCTCGCCGTCGATGTCCGAGGTGTTGAAGCGATTGAAATCCACCAGCAGCAGGAAGTTGCGGGGTGTTCGCTCTTGCGGCAACTCCGGTGGGTACACGGCCAGCTGGTAGAAGCAGGTGGCGCTGTCCGCATAGGAGCTGAACAAGTACTTGCCCGAAATGGGCGACGGGTAGACCAGCTCCACAACGCGGTCGTAGCCAAGGGGGATGGTAAAGCGCCACGCGCCATGTTGGGGAGTGCGATAAGGGTTGCCGGGCTCAGCCCCGATGAGGGTGGGCATCTGTTCGCCATAGAAGACCATCGCCAGGGTCTCGGCCCCTGGGCTGCGCCTTGAGGTGAGCTGGGAGATGGGGAGCCAGACCCTCAAGGTCTCATTGGTCGGACGCACAGGCAGAAGGTAGTGGATCTTGAAGCGCCGACTCTGGTTGCGCACGATGGGATAGATGCGCAGGCTGTGGCCCACTTGCCCTTCGCGGTCGGGAAAGCCCTGGGTGAGCAGACCGGGGTGGCGCACTGGGCTGCTTACCTCGCTGAACAAGAGCTCTGCTGTCCAGCGGTCCAACATGGTGGCGTGGATCAAGGAATCCCCCACCCACAACGCAAAATCGTCTACCGTAGCCTGATCAGGGAGCACGAAGCTCCAGAGAAACTCTAGCTCCGTGTAGTTCTTGAAGAACCAGCTCTGGAAGGCATACGACACCGCCAGTTCCAATTCCATCTCCACGTATGCCCCCTGCGGGCGAATGCTGAGGATTGCCGTGTCCACTTTCACGTTGTAGTCGCGGACACCCGGATAGTTAGCCTCGTAGACGCAAAAGTCAGCGCCATGCAGCGCAGTCAGCCGCAGCAGGGCTGTGGCGAGGAACAAAGTCTTCAGTTTCATGGCTTGTCTCTCCCAGTTACCGCTGTATGGTTAGTTTCAAGGTTTTCCTCAGGCTGCCTGAGGCGGCCACCGCCAGGTACACACCCGAGGTCAGCTGGTTGCCCGCCTCGTCGCGGCCATCCCAGTGGATGGTGACGCGCTGGTCCGGCTGCAGCGCGATCTCAAAGCGACGCACCTCCTGTCCCAGGCAGTTGAAGATGCGCACCGTGAGTTTTTCGTCCTCCCCAAGAGCAGACAGGTCGCAGCTCAAGGTCGTCGCAGGGTTGAACGGATTCGGATAGGCCGAGAGTGTTAACTCGCGCGGAGCAGGGCACGGTTGCTCCGGCAGTGCAGGCACGGCAGTGGTTGTCTCGGCCAGCCGCTCAAAGGCGCAGAGCCCATCAGGCCCAGGGATGACAAAGCCGCTGTACGGGGTCAGCAGGCGCTGCCCGGTGCTGATGGCCTCGATGTATTTGATCGTGGCGTAGCTCTGCGGTTGCTTGAGGCGCTCTAACACATAGCACGCGTACCAGTAAGTGACAATGCTCTGCCAGCCTGGGTCTGCGTGTTGGGGGTAGACCAGGGCGTCGTTGCGGTAGAGGGCCCGGTCCACGCTGGCGTAGAAATGGACGTTGAAAGGAGGCTCGCCGTCAAAGAGGCCGATTTCGTAGTACGGCAGGGTGATGGGAAAGTTGGACCTTCCCCGGTTCAGGGGAAAGCGTGAATAGGTCAGGCCACTCTGGGGCTCCGGATCCAGCTCCACCGTGGCAGCCATGGGCGCAATACAGTCCAGCATGAGGTCTAGCGCGTCGTAGGCGGGCGCAGTGCGCAGGCGCACAAAGCTGCCCCGCGACAGCCGCGCCAGGTTTTCGTACAGATAATCGTTGCCCACGTAACCAGAGTAGTAGCTCCACCTCCCGTCGTTGCTGATGATCTTGAATGCGATGGGATGCCGGGCAATGCCGTAGCTCTGGTTGATGATCTCCATCGCCGTTGCCTGCGGGCTGGCGTGGGTGCGCGCGTTGGTCACCAGCCAGATTTCACCCCCCCGGTTGTGGCGGTTGAAGAAGGAGACGGCACTGCGCAGCATGTGCGGCAGGGTATTGAGCATCGGCAGCGGTGCCAATTGAACGGTCTGGTAGATATCATCCAGCACCGCAGGGGTTACAGGCCGGAAGCAGCTGTCGCGGGCCACCGGCGTGAACTGCGAGTAAAAGAGCGCCACCGAATCGTAAGGGCTGAGGGAGAGGCGAACCGCCTGCATGAAGGTTCCCAGGAGCGCTGAGAAAGCCAGAACGTTGTAACCCTCCTCGGTCGCGTCGATGGCCAAGAGGATGCTCTTGGCCGTGCGCCGCTCGGGGGGCAGGGGTGGCACAAGGGCCAGCTGGTAGAAGCTGGCACCATCGGCAGCGGCGGTGCGTAGATAGCTGCGCGCCTTGTTTTCCGGCGCCACTGCTACAATGGCTGGGCTTGCGAAGGGGGGCTTAACCCAGGTTGCCCACCACTGGTTGTCCTCTCGCCATCCTGAGATGTTCTCTAAGCCCGTGACTCCCCAGGGATGTGCGTCTGGGTTGTCCGGGTCGTAGAGACGGACACGAGCCTGTGTCATTTTGTACATGTTGAATAGACTAAGCGGGAGTTGCACTCGTCTTGCGGCTAGACGCGGCAGGCACGGAGCTAAGTAGACCATCTTGATGACCGGGGTCTCCGTTGGGGAGTAGCGCACCGGCGAAAAGCGCATGTTGAAGCCCCGATACTCTGTGCCACGCCAGTCGCGGTAGCGGCGCTCGCGCAGAAGAAGGCGCGGTCGCGTGCCAGGGTGCGCGCGGTAAGCCTCCTCCGCCGAGGTGATATCAACCACCTCTGCCCTAATGTAGTGCCCTGCCGCAGAGTCTACCGGCTGCATCTGGCAGTCCACAATCACCGCGTCCGCCTCCAGGTCAAAGTCCCATTCTACTTCGTAGTATCCTGGACGGGGAGCCCGGTAGTAGTTGTAGCCGATGTAGGGCGTCAGTTCCAGGGAGAACTCGATGGTCGCACGGTAGAACAGCCCTTGCAACTCCACATCCACCCACAGCAGGCGCAGCTCAAAGTCGCCCCACCCAACAGGTTCCGTTAGATGCCGCGCGTAGAAGCCCGCCATGCAGGAGGTGGCAGCAAAGAGGCTGAACAGGAGGAGAAGCACTCCACGTCTCATGACGATACCCTCCTTTCTTCCACAGCCCTCACCCGGCGTCCGGACACTTGCGACTTTCGGCTGCCGGTCAAGTGAGAGCATCACAAACAAAAGCCCGAACGTACCTACTTTGCCGCTCCGACGTTCGGGCTTTCCTTACGCGCTCCATTCTGCTCCAGCCGTTCCGTTCCGGGGTGAAAAGACCGGCGTCTCAAGAGCATTCGCCACACCGGCAGGACCATGGCTGCTGGCGCAGCACGTTTCCCCTCTGCTAACGTTGCAAGTGTTGTACCCTCCTGGCCATACGTTTGCAAATCGCCTGGTAGGACGGGGGAGGACCCGTTCGGACTCTCTTCCCATCGATGTACAGCGCGTCACTGATCCCCCATTCCAGCAGGGCCGGGCGCTCAGAAGTGTCGATGGTGACGAAGTTGACGGCTTCGCCGCAAGCGGCCGCCGCCCGCCGCGCGCGCTCGTAGGTGAGGTTGTACGCCGGGCACCAGCCGCTGAGGAACGCCACAACCTCTACCCGATCGCTACCAGCGACTGGCTCTTTTCTCTTGCGCAACCAGCGGGGCGGCGTGGCTTCAGGCGCAAACGGCTTCCATAGCAGCGTCTGCAGGCCCATGCGATCTGCGGGTCGATAGCCATGCCTCTTGAACCACGAGGCCTTCATCCAGAAGGGGAGAGCCAAACCCCAGGCGGCCGTCCCCTGTGCGCCTTTAGCCCGCGCTTCCTCCTCTGCAGCTCCCAATAGCGCGCTGCCGATGCCCTTATGCTGCCAGTTGCCCACCCCCTTGTCCTTGTAGCCATGCACCCAAATGCACGGGATGAAGTAGAGGCCGCTGCCCTCCACCCAAGTGTGCTCGATGGGTAGATACTGCACCATGCCCACCACCTGGTCGCCTTCCAGTGCCAGTTTCACCCCCAGCTCCTTGGGGCGCATGCGCGCGTATCATGTGGCCTTGTGCGGGCCCGCCTCCGCCATCTCCTCCAACCAATCCTCCAAGCAGCAGAGGTGACTGGGCAGGAATCGTTCGCTGAGTTCGACAATGGTCATTGGGGCTTCCTCCCTGTGCTTCCCCGTGTCGGTGTGGTTGCAGGCCCGCGCGGGGAGTTGTTCGCGAACCTCCGCTTCTGAGGTCTGGGTCAGAGTGTGCGCCTGCCGGTCCTGTGTCGACGAGGCCGCTTGGGCGCCGGTTCCACCAGAGTAAAGTCCACCAGGCGCTGGTTCTGGTCCACTCTGGCCACGCGCACCATGAGCACGTCGCCGGCGCGGAACACACGTCCCTGGCGCTGGCCGATCATGGCGTGGCGCGTGGTGTCGTGCACGTAGTAGTCGTCGCCGAGCTCCGTGACATGAATCAGGCCCTCCACCAACAGGTCAGGCAGCTCCACGAAGACGCCGAACGGTACAATGCGCGACACGACACCCTTGAAGGTCTCGCCTACGTGCTCGGCCATGTACTCGACCTGCTTCATCTTCACCGATTCGCGCTCTGCCTCTTGCGCCACCACTTCGCGCTCCGAAGCCAGACGGCAGTCGGCCTCCAAGGCCGTGCGATCGATGCTGGCCATCACTTCTGGCACCGGGCGGCGCTGGTAGTCCTTAAGCGGGCGATGCACCATGAGGTCCGGATAGCGACGGATGGGCGAGGTGAAATGGGTGTAGTGCTGATAGGCCAGTCCAAAGTGCCCGATGTTTTCGGTGGAGTAGCGGGCCTTCATCATGGCGCGCAACATGGCGTCGCGAATGATGGGTTCCGCCTCCAGGCCTGTGGCCTGCGCCAAGAGCTTCTGGAAGAAGCGTGGCGTCAACCGTGTCGGCTCTTGGGCGAGCACGCCAAAGGCGGCGGCAAAGCTCAGGAACTCGCTCATCTTCTGGCGATCGGGCTTTTCATGGATGCGGTAGACAAAGGGCGGGTCAACCTCGTGGTCGCCCTGTCGGCGGAGGAACACGCCCACATGGCGGGCCACCGTCTCGTTGGCCAGGAGCATGAACTCCTCGATGAGGCGGTGGCTATCCAGGCGCGGCCGCGGGCGAATTTCCACTGGTCGGCCGGCTTCATCCAGGATCACCTGCACCTCGGGCGCATCCAGGTCGACGCTGCCACGGCGCTGGCGTTTGGCGATGAGGGCGTGGGACAGGGCGCGCATCTCCTGCAGCACCGGTGTTAATGGGTCGGTTGCCCGGCCGTCCAAGAGCTCCTGCACCTGCTCATAACTGAAGCGCCGCCTGCTGCGGATTACCGATTCGTGAAACTGGTAGCGCACCAAATCGCCGGCAGGGGTGAGCTCCATGAGGACGCTGTAGGCCAAGCGGTCCCGGTCGGCCACCAAGCTGCACAACTCGCTGGAAAGACGCTCTGGCAGCATGGGGATGGCGCGGTCCACCAGGTAGACCGAGGTGCCGCGGCGGCGCGCCTCGCGGTCAATGGCCCCTCCTGGGCGCACGTACCAGCTCACGTCGGCAATGTGCACGCCCAGCAACAGGTGGCCGTTCTCCAGCTTCTCCAACGAGACGGCATCGTCAAAGTCCTTGGCATCTGGCGGGTCGATGGTGAAGAGCACGGTCCCGCGCAGGTCACGGCGACGAGCTATCTCCGCCTCGGGTATGCGGGCGGGAAGCGCAGCCGCTTCTTGTTCCACCTCAGGCGGAAACGACTCGGACAGGTCAAAGGCGCGCGCCACAGAGAGGACATCGACGCCCTTCTCATTGGGGAAGCCAAGCACTTCGACGATCCTTCCCTCCGGATTGAGCTTTTCGTGCTCCCAATTGGTGATTTGCACGACTACCTTCTGCCCTGGCTGCGCTCCCATCGCGTCCGAGTCGTGCACGAAGATGTCGTGGGGGATTTTCAGCTCGTCAGGAACCACGAACCCCAACTTGCGCCCCCGTTTGTAGGTGCCGACGATATTCTGGCGCGCGCGCGACAAGACCTCCACGATTTTGCCTTCTGGGCTGCGGCCGCTGCTCTGCGCAAACAGACGCACTCTGACCCTGTCCTGGTGCAACGCCAGGCCCATATTGCGCTCGCTGACAAAGATGTCTTCGCCGCCGTCGTCCCGGACGACGAACCCATAACCCTGCGTCTTGACGCGCAGCACGCCAACTGCCTCTTGCGCTGCTCGCCCGCGGCCATAACGGTTCCGTGGGTATTTGACGATGGTGCCGTTGGCCACCAGTTGGCGTAGAGCGGCACGCAGGAGGTGATAGCGGTCCTGGGTCACCCCGAGCCGTTTCGCAATGTCCTTCGCTTTGAATGTGCGTTGTAGCTCCTGGCCGAGCAATGCCTCGACCTGAGCGGTGATACTGTCTTGATTGGTCACGATTAAGCCTCTTCTTCCGTGTGTGCTTGGTGAGGGGGTAGCGCCATTGTTGCGCCTCGATGCGGTATACACAGACGCCCCAAACCTTTACCTGCTCGAATAAATATACGCAATTTGCCTGGTGTTGGCAAGCGAAAATTCCTGAGGCTCGCGCGACAAGTTTCTCCTTGCTTTTCTCGCGCGCATTTCGTAGAATGTTGCGCACAGGCGAGGTCAAAAAGGAGGGGAGGCAAGATGAGCTGGCTGTTGGCTTTCGTCCTCCTCACGCTTGCAGGAAGTGGAGAAGAGGAGCCGTTCATGCGTGCAGACTACCCCATCCGGCCGGTGCCGTTTAGCCAGGTGCAGGTCAAGGGTGGCTTCTGGGGCAAACGCCTGGAGATCAACCGCACGGTCACCATTCCCTTGGCATTCCGCCACTGCCAGGAGACCGGGCGCATCGACAACTTTGTGAAGGCGGCAGGACAGATGCCTGGCCCATTCCGCGGCCTGCATTTCGACGACTCGGACGTGTACAAGGTGATCGAAGGCGCCTCCTACTCCCTGGCCGTGCAGCGCGACGAGAAGCTGGAACGCTACCTTGATGAGCTCATCGCCAAGATCGCCGCTGCCCAGGAAGCGGACGGTTATCTGTACACCGCCCGCACGGTTGACCCGGAAAACCCGCCGGAGGTCGCCGGCCCAACGCGTTGGTCGAATCTCAAAGATAGCCATGAGCTGTACAACGTCGGACACCTCTACGAGGCAGCCGCGGCGCATTTTCAGGCCACAGGCAAGCGCACGCTGCTCGACGTGGCGCTCAAGAATGCCGACCTGTTGGTCAGAACCTTTGGTCCCCGCGGGAGACACCAGGTCCCCGGACACCAGGAGGTGGAAATCGGCCTGGCAAAGCTCTGCCGCGTGACCGGTGAGCGCAAGTACCTGGAACTTGCCAAGTTCTTCCTCGAGCAGCGTGGCAGGGGAGAAGGGCGCGCGTTATACGGCACTTACTACCAAGACCATCTGCCGGTGCTGCAACAATACCAGGCGGTCGGGCATGCGGTGCGCGCCCAGTACATGTACGCGGGCATGGCGGATGTGGCCGCGCTCTCCGGCGACAGTGCCTACTTGCCACCGCTCGAACGTCTTTGGGAAAACGTCGTGGGCAAGAAACTCTCCATGACCGGCGGCGTCGGGGCGCGTCGTCACGGCGAGAGCTTCGGCGATGACTATGAGCTCCCCAACAAGGAGGCCTACAACGAGACCTGTGCCGCCATTGCCAACGCCCTGTGGAATCACCGCATGTTCCTGCTCCATGGCGACGCCAAGTATATCGACGTGTTGGAGCGCGTGCTCTACAACGGTTTTCTCCCCGGTGTCTCTCTCGGCGGCGATCTTTTCTTCTACCCGAACCCCGTTGCCTCCGACGGTGGGTACCGACGCAGCCTGTGGTTCGAGTGCGCCTGCTGTCCGAGCAATGTGACGCGCTTTTTGCCGTCAATCCCCGGCTTTGTTTATGCCACGCGCGGGCGGTCCCTCTATGTGAACCTCTTGCTGCCGAGTGTGGCGCGCGTGGAGCTGGGTCAGGATCTGGTGACGATCGAGCAAGACACGGACTATCCGTGGCAGGGCGACCTCACTTTGAAGGTGGGCGTGCAGAAGGAGACGCACTTTGCCCTGCAGGTCCGGGTACCAGGATGGGCGCGCAGTAAGCCGGTGCCCAGTGACCTTTATCGCTATCTGGAGGAAAGGCCGGCGGGTCTGTCGCTCAAAGTGAATGGGCAGCCCTGGGTAGGCGAGTTGCGGCAGGGCTTTGCGGTGATTGATCGGACGTGGGCGCCCGGCGACGTGGTGGAACTGCACATCGCCATGCCGGTGCGGCGCGTGCTGGCTCACCCGCAGGTGCGCGCCGATGTGGGACTGGTGGCCATCGAGCGCGGGCCGGTGGTGTACTGCCTGGAGGAAGTGGACAACGGTGCCAAAGTCTCTTCCCTCGCCTTGCCCGATGATGCGGAGCTGACCAGCCAGTTCCGCCCAGAGCTCCTCGGCGAAGTTGTCGTCGTGCGGGCACGGGGCCTGGTCGGGGAGGGGAAGGCGCGCGAGGTCATGCTCACGGCCATCCCCTACTTCGCCTGGGCAAATCGCGCCGATGGCAGTATGAGCGTGTGGATCCGCCGGAAATGAGGCGTGTCCGGCACAATGCGGGGCTCGACTTCGCGGCGTAGAGGTCTTTGTTTCCGGCGCGCCACCCGGCGAGTGCAGCCCGGGGGTGCCGGTCCAGTGAGGGAAGACCTCACCTTCGTTTGGTAACGGTTTGGATAGGAGTGGTGGACCAGGAGGCGTTCCCTGTGCTCCACCACCTGATGGTGTAGCAGGTGCAATTGGTGAGCAAAGTTCGATTACCCGTCCTCGCGCTCGGTCTGGTCGTGGGCCTGGCATTTGCGCCTGAGGCGTGCGTTGGCCAGATAGTGATTCGCGGCCAGATTGTCGACGCCAACTCGCAGCGCGCCGTGCCCTATGTCAACGTCATGCTCAAGGACAGGCCGGTGGGCGTGAGCAGCGACGCGGCTGGCAGGTTCGTGCTCTCGGTGCCCGAGGCAACTGCGGTGGTGGTATTTCGGCACATCAACTACGAAGTGCTGGAGTTGTCGGCCGACGCCCTGCTGCGCACGCCGCAGGTCTACTTGCAGCCCAGGGTCATCCCGTTGCCGGCAGTGGAGGTGCAGGCACCGCGGGAACGGCTGGCAGCAACTGCTGATCTTCCCTTGGCCACCGCACGTATCCTGCGCCAGCAGTTTGACCTCAGGGGGTTTGTGGACGCCGGCGACCTCTTGCACACGGTGCAGAGCGTGCAGGTGGACGAGGTGCTCAGCGGTCGCAAGAGGGTCTCCATCCGTGGGGGCAACGCCGACGATGTGGCCATCCTCTACCACGGCGTTAAGCTGAACAGTGGCTTCGACAACACCTTCGACCTCTCGCTTCTGGACCTGGCCGACGTCGAACAGGTGGAGCTTATCAAGGGCAGCAACGCGGCGTTGCTCGGCGCCGAGGCCTTTTCCGGGGTCATCAATCTGGTGCCTCGCCTTGAGGAGGACCACAATGTGCGCTTCTTCCAGCGGGTGGGCACCTACGATTCGGGCACCTGGGGCTTAGCCGGTTACGGGCGGCGAGGCAGCGCGCGGCTGGCTGGGATTTACCGCGCCTCGGCAGCCACAAGGCACCTTCAGGGGAGCGTGGCACCCCGCGACCGGCTGGAGAACAGCGGCCAGCAACTGACCGTGCACGGGCGCTACGGCTTCTCGCCGGCCACGGCGGGAGAAGGCGAGAATCTCCTCTTGGCCCTCTACCTGAACGCGCGGGCCGACTATGCCAATATGCCCACCGGCGAGGCCTTGGGGCAGCGGAACCAGCTCCTGGCTTTCCACTACAACGGCCCCATTGGGGCGCTGCATGGGCTCGACCTGACGGCTGCCCACCATGCCTTGGAGCAGACCCAAGAGATTGCCGAGGTGAGCAGCGCGTTGCGGCGCACGGTGCAGGACCGCGCACTCCATCTCCATGTGCAGAAGAAGTGGAGCTTTGGTGGCGGGGACGCAACCATAGCATATCAGCGGGAGCAAGACTGGTTGGATTTTGCCGACCGCAGAGAGAGCTTGGCGACTCCTTCTTCGCGTCAGGAGACGGCGGCTTTGGTGCGCACACGCCACGGCGGCGTAGCGATTGCCCGATTTCGGCTCCCTGGCGGCTCTGAGCGATTGGAACGCGTCGATTTCGACGTAGCTCTCCGCCACGACCATGTGTATGACCGCTGGCAGGTGGCAATGGTGGGGCAGAGCCTTTCTTTGGGCACTTTCACGTATAGCACCATACGGTTTGGCAGTCGCTTCGCAGGTCGCCACGGCCAGTTCGCCTACGGTGTTTTCATGAACATTGGCAACAACGTGCGCTTCCCCTCGTTGGCGCAGCTCATCAGTAGGGCGCGCCTGCCGGGGCAAAGTGAGCGCCTCGCACCTGAGCGCAACCGCGGCATGGAGCTTGGTCTGAATGTGGCCCGCGACATGGGCGTCGGGCCGCTGGCACATGGCTGGGAGATGGCCATCAGCTATTTCCAGAATGACTACACCGAGAAGATTCGCGAGTATGTCACCGTCGGCATGCCGCTGGCCTTTTACGACAGCGTGCCTACGGCGCGCATCGCGGGGTTCGAAGGCCGAGCGGCGCTCTACCTCCTGCGGAAGAAGTTGACTGTTGAAGGGCAGGCGTGCCAGTACTTTATCTCGGAGCGAGCTGCCTTTCCGTTCCATTCCGAGGCGACCCGCAGCCTTGCGGCAGAGCTGCATCACGCCGGCTATGCGGTGCGCGTGCGCTGGTTTGCCGAAGGGGAACAGGAAGGCTGGATCCGCGATGGCAGTGGAGGCATGGCGCAGCTCATATTGCCCGCACGCACCGACCTCGACCTGCACGCCAGCAAGACCTGGCAGTTGTGGCGCGTGCGGTTGTCCCTGTCGGTGAGCCTGCGCAACCTGCTCAACGACCGAGTCGTACTGGAGGGCCTGGCCCTTCGCGACAGGCGATATTATCTCACCGCTGCGGTTGAGTACTAACATGCAGAGCCGCCGCCGAGTAATGGCCAGCTTCTGTTGTTTCGTGAGAGCAGGGGAGGGTGAAAGGCCTCGGCCCATGCGGCAATGGCGCCTTTTCCTTCTCGTGTGTGCAGTGGCAAGTAGCTGTACGCACAATCCCTTTGGGGACGACCAGATAGAGGCGCCCGGTGCGGAGATCCGGGGGCAGGTATTGCTCCAGGATGGCTCCTCGCCAGAAGGCGTGTATGTGTGGCTTGAGCACTTTGCCGCAGGTACCTGGACAGACGGGCGGGGGGAATTTCGCCTTTTTCTGTCGACCACGGGCGCGCAAGCCGGCACAGGGGTGACCGGGAGCTTTCGCCTTTTCTTCTACCTCGGCAACTACGCGCTGCGGACGGCTGAGGTGGTGCTCCGCAACGGCATGATAGTGCCGGGATATGGGGACATCGACGCGGAGGGGGCCCTGCGGCGGCCCGTGATCCTGCCCAGGTTGTTGAGCGTGACAACCGAGGTGCAGCCGGACTCCTTTCCGCCGGCTGTCGGAGGCGATGTCTCTCCGGGAAGCTTTCAGGGCACGACAATTGTGGTCACCGTGACGCTGCGCGCCGATATGGACAGCCTGCCGGTGCTGCTGCCCAACCGCCGGGCTGGCCCGGCGGCGCTGCTTCTCATCCGGGGGCTTGACCCTGGAAGCAATGTGCAGCTCATCCCGCAGGAGAGCCTTGGGGCCCTGCTGGCGCCGTTGGTTCCGGATACAATCACCCCTGAGGGGCGCTCCTGGAGCGGAGGGTTCTACCTGGCCAAAGGTGCCCTGCCGGCAGGAAGGTACGAAGTGGTGCCCTATGTGCTCGTCCCGCAAAGCTCGCTCCCCGATGAGCTGCTGGCGAGTCTTGGCGTCACGTCCACGCCGGGGGTGAGTTACCTGAAATTGCCCTTCAAGCGCCGGCAGGGGGTTCTCACTGTGCTGAGATGAGAAATTGCCTTGCGCAACACCAGGGCGGCGTTTCGAGAGACAAGAGTGCTGAGGAGTTGAACGGAAACGGGAGGTGAAAGGAACATGCGTGTGAAAGTCTGGATGGCGATGGCGGCGCTGGGCCTGTTTCCAGCCTTTGTGCTGGCAGGGGGCATCTCGTTCGAGCGCTACCACAACTACGACGAGCTCACCACGAGCCTGAAGCAACTGGCAGCCACCCATCGCGACCTCGTCGAGCTGCAGAGCATCGGCCGCAGCAGGGAGGGGCGCGAGCTGTGGGTGGTGCGGCTGGCGGCCAAGGGTGGCGACCCAGACCGCCGGCCAGCAGTGCTGGTGGTCGCCAACATGGAGGCCAACCACCTCGTCGGCAGTGAGGTGGCCCTCTACACGATCGAGCATCTGGTAACCACCTGTGCGGGGAATGACTCGGTCCGTTCCCTGCTGGAGAAGCGGACCTTCTACCTGGTGCCGCGCCTGAACCCCGACGGTGCCGAGACGCTGTTCGGCAAAGCGGTGTGGGCGCGCACCACCAACGCCACGCCCTGGGATGACGACTTTGATGATGTGGCCGATGAAGACGGCCCAGAGGACCTGAACGGCGATGGGCTCATCACACTGATGCGGGTCAAAGACCCGGAGGGGGACTATCTCCCTGATCCGGCAGAACCTCGGCTGCTCAAGGTGGCCGACCGGGCAAAGGGTGAGAGGGGAGTCTACAAGGTGTACACCGAAGGAGTGGACAACGACGGCGACGAGCAGTATAACGAGGATGCTGCCGGCGGCGTTGACCTCGACATGAACTTCCCCCACGCCTATCCGGAACATACCCTGGGCGCCGGGCTGCATGCCCTCAGCGAGGTGGAAAGCAGAGCGCTTGTCGACTTTGTCTTAGCGCACCGCAACATCGCCGTGATTCTTGCCTACGGAGCCTACGACAATCTGCTCACGCCACCGCAGGCGCGTGCCACCGGAGAACGGGAACAGGAGCCAGACTTTGCGCAATTCGCCGGCGGCCGCCGCGGCTTTGAGTTTCCCTCCGGGATGACTCGCGGGCAGATGCGCCGCATGTTCGAGCGCAAGGCGCCCACCGCAGTGCTGAGCCAGGACGTGCCCTACTTCCAGGAGGTGAGCAGGCGGTACAAGGAGCTGGTGGGCATCGATGAGGATCGGGCAAAGGAGAAGCCCAAGCCACGGGGTGCCTTCTACGAGTGGGGCTATTTCCAGTACGGCGTGCCCTCCTTCTCGGCGAAGGTGTGGACGCTGCCGGAGATGAAGGAGGAGCGTCCTGCTCGCCAGCGAGAGGCGGCCCCCGATAGCATGCGCCGGCCTGAGCGGAGGCGCGAACTCATGGGCGAGCCGCTGGGGCCGCGCGGCCGGGAGCGGCGAAGCGAGGAAAGCGACGATGTCATATGGCTGAAGTGGGCGGACAAGGAGCTCGGCGGCAAAGGATTCGTCCCCTGGACGCCCTACAAACATCCGACTTTGGGTGAGGTCGAGATAGGTGGTCTGGACCCGCTCCTGAAAATCAATCCGCCACCGGCGCGCATCGCCGAATTGGGACGCACGCACGCCAAGTTCGCCATGTGCCTGGCTGAGCTTTGCCCGGAGATCGCCATTGCCAAGACGGAAGTGAAGGCCCATGGCGGCGGCGTATTCACCATCAAGGCGGAGGTGGAGAACAAGGGCTTTTTCCCCACTGCACTCACACAAGGGGTGCGCTGCCTAGGGGTGAAGCCCACCTTGGTCAAGCTCACCCTGGAAAAAGGCGAGCTCCTCACCGGCTCTGGCGTGGTGAGGTTGCCGACACTGGAAGGCTCCGGCAAACGAGAACGCTACGAATGGCTGGTCAAGGCAACGCCAGGCAGTAAGGCTCGCCTCGAGGTGATCTCGGAAAAAGCTGGTCAGGCATATCAGGACATCATCGTCCGCTAACAGGCGGAGCAAGGCAATAGGAGCAGAGAGCAATGAGAAGACCGAATCTTTTGGCGGCGCTCATCTGTGCTGCCCTCTTCTGGGGGGCATCCCCCGTGACTTTCGTGTTTGGGCAAGCCAAGGCCCACAAGGTGAACCTTGCGTTTAACCGGTACTACAGCTACGAGCAGTTGACGGAGGCGCTAAAGACACTGCAAAAGGCCTACCCCAAATTCCTCTCCCTGAAATCCATCGGCAAGAGCTATCAGGGGCGGGATATCTGGGCGATGACCATCAACAACCCGGACACCGGCCCGGAGATGGCCAAGGCGGCCATGTACATCGATGGCAACATCCACGGCAACGAGATCCAGGGCGGCGAAGTCTGCTTGTACACCATCTGGTACCTCATGGAGAACTATGGCGCTCTCGACAAGGTGACCGGACTGGTGGACCGCCGGGTCTTTTACATTCTCCCCACGGTGAACCCAGACGGCCGGGCATGGTGGTTCGACCAGCCCAATACCTCCAGCTCTTCGCGCAGCGGCCTCAAGCCCACCGACAACGACAACGATGGCCTGTACGATGAGGACGGCTATGACGACCTGGACGGCGACGGGGAAATCCTGCAAATGCGCAAGAAGGTGCCCTACGGCGACTACCGCGTCAGCTCGCAGGATCCGCGACTCATGGAGCGAGTCGAGCCTGGGCAAGTGGGGGACTATATCATGCTGGGCCTGGAAGGGATCGACAATGACGGCGACGGACGCATCAACGAGGACGGACCAGGCGGGTACGACCCGAACCGCAACTGGCCTACCGACTGGCAGCCCAACTACATTCAGAGCGGCGCAGGCGACTATCCGCTTTCCCTGCCGGAGAGCCGGGCTGTGGCTGAGTTTGTTCTGGCCCACCCCAACATCGCGGGCGTGCAAGCCTATCACAATTCCGGGGGGATGATCCTGCGTGGCCCCGGCGCCGAGGAGCGCGGTGACCCGCCCGGCGCCGACCTGCGCACCTATGACCTCATCGGCCAGAAGGGCGAGAAGATCCTCCCGTTCTATCGTTACCTCACCATTTGGAAAGACCTGTACACCGTGCACGGCGGCTTCGTGAACTGGACCTACGAAGGGCTGGGCATCTTTTCGTTCACCAATGAGCTGTTCAGCACCAGGCCGTATTTCGGGGAGGCGGAACAAGGGGACGAGCAGAGGCCGCGGCGTCGGGGCGCAGAAGCCGACAAACGCCGTCTGGAGTTCAACGACCTTGTGGAGTTAGGTGCGATGTTTGTCCCGTGGCATCCCTACAAACACCCCACCTACGGTGACATCGAGATCGGGGGGTGGCGCAAGTGGAGCAGCCGCGTTAACCCGGGATTCTTGCTGGAAGAGCTCTGTCACAGGAACTGTGCCTTCACCCTTTACCATGCCGATCAGCTGCCACTGGTGGAAATCCGCGAGGTGGAGCGGAGCTCATTGGGCGAGGGTCTGCACAGAGTGCGCGTCACGCTGGCCAACACGCGCGCCATTCCTACCATCTCCCAGCAAGCAGCGCGGCGCAAGCTGCAGCGCCCCGACTGGGTGACTATTTCCGGCAAGGGTTTGAAGGTCATCTCTGCCGGTTTTGTGCGCGACCGCTACTTGGGGCCGGTGGAGCCGGTGCCACGCCATCCGGAGAAGGTGCGCCTCACCTCCGGCATCGGCGGGTACGATGACGTGCAGATTGAATGGGTCGTGCAGGGCAAAGGCACCGCAGTCATTCGCTTTGAAGGCCTGAAGGCTGGCATCGCTGAGAAGCAGATAGTGCTCTGAGGCGCAAACCCGAAACTGCCGCTTATGAGCGG
The DNA here is from genome assembly GCA_024655945.1 of candidate division KSB1 bacterium. Lineage (NCBI taxonomy): Bacteria > Pseudomonadati > Candidatus Zhuqueibacterota bacterium. The sequence goes on along the minus strand of JANLFK010000008.1, from coordinate 9,625 downwards.
ACTTTGGCCTTGTCGTCCTCAGGGGATTTTGCTATATTGCAGCTGGCAAAGGTCACTGTGAGAGTGGGTGAGAAGAGGAGTGCCAGAGCAGGTCGACATTGTGCTGTCTAGCTACAACCGGGCCCACCTCATCGAGCGGGCCATTGCCTCCGTGCGCGGGCAGACGTATCGGCACTGGCGGCTGCTGGTGGTAGACGACGGCAGCACTGACCACACGCGCCGCCTGATGGCGGCGTTGCTCGCGGAGGACGAGCGCATCGCCTACCTGCCGCTGCAACACGGCGGGCTGGCGCAGGCGCGCAACGCGGGCATTGCCCACAGCAGCGCCCCTTTCCTCACCTTCATCGACGCCGACGATGAGTACTTGCCCGAGCATTTGGCGGTGCGCGTCGCCTACCTGGTCTCGCACCCGGAGGTGGACCTGCTCCATGGCGGCGTGGAGCTGCTGGGAGACGAACGCGATCACTACGTGGTGGACGCGCGCGACCCATCGCGCCTCATTCACTTGCGGGACTGCTGCATCGGCGCCACCCTTTTCGGCAAAAGGAGCGTCTTCGTCGCTCTCGGCGGCTTGAGATTGCTCCCGTACTCCTCTGAGTCGGACTTCTTAGCCCGCGCCGAACAGCGTTTCCGCGTGGTGAAGGTGGAGTGGCCGACCTACCGCTACCACTTGGAACCAGAAGACCGCACGTGCAAGATCGTGCGCCGTTCCCCGGAATCGCTTTCGGCCCCCAAGACCGGCGAGGTGTAGGTTATGGTGTACATTACGCGCAAGGCTTCGTTCAGCGCGGCGCACCGGTTGCATAACCCGCAGCTGAGCGACGAGGAAAACAGGCAGGTCTATGGCGTGTGCAACAACCCCATGGGGCATGGTCACAACTACACGGTGGAGGTCACGGTATGCGGTGAGCCAGATCCGCACGACGGCATGGTGCTCGACCTCGGCGCGCTCGGCCACCTCGTCGAGGAAGAGCTCATCAAGAAGGTGGACCACAAGTTTCTCAACTATCAGGTGGACTTCCTGCAAGGAGTCATCCCCACGGCTGAGAATTTGGCAAAGCGCTTTTGGGAAGTGCTCTGCGACAAGTTGCCGCGCGGCCGACTCTACGAGGTGCGCGTGCACGAGTCCGAGCACAATAGCGCATTCTACAGAGGAGAGTGACTGCATGGCGGAGAGGATCCGGGACCTGGTGGATGCCATGTTGCGTGCATTGGGCGAAGACCCCTCGCGCCCGGGCCTGCAAAGGACCTCAGAGCGGGTGGAGAAGGCACTGACCTTTCTCTCTCAGGGCTACGCGCAGGATCCCGAGGAGATCTTACAAAAGGCCATCTTTGACGAACGCTACGACGAGATGGTCATCGTCAAGGATATCGAGGTCTTTAGCCTGTGCGAGCACCACATGCTCCCCTTTTTCGGGCGATGTCACGTGGGCTACCTGCCCAAGGGGAGGATCGTGGGTGTGAGCAAGATTCCCCGCGTGGTCGACGTGTATGCGCGGCGGCTGCAGTTGCAGGAGCGCCTGACCACGCAGATCGCCGATGCCCTCTGGAGGCATCTGGAGCCATATGGCGTGGGAGTGGTCATCGAAGCGCGCCACCTGTGCATGATGATGCGCGGTGTGGAGAAGCAGAACTCGGTGATGACCACCAGCGCCATGCGCGGCGTGTTCCAGAGCGAGCGCGCCACCCGCATGGAGTTCATGGAGCTCATCCGCAGCCACGGAGCATAGCCGATGAGGGGTAGCGAGTCTGGAGCAGTCGGTGAGGGGAGCATTGCCTGGGTCACAGGGGCAGGGCGAGGCATTGGGCGGGCGGTGGCCGAAGCTTTGGCCCAGCGCGGCCTGCGCGTTGTGCTCTCGGCGCGCACTGCGGCGCAGATTGAGGCAGTGGCCGCCGCCATCAACGGCGCGGGGGGAAAGGCGCTCTCCATTGCGGCAGACGTGACCAAGCCCGATGAGCTCACAGCGCTGGTGGCCCAAGTGCGCGAGGTGTGGGGGGAAATCGACATCCTGGTGAACAACGCCGGCGTCTGGCGCTTTACCGAGGTGGCGAAGACCAGCCTGGAGGAGTGGCAGGAGCAGATTGCCGTCAACCTCACCGGGGCATTTCTCTGCACCAAGGCGGTCTTGGAGGGGATGCTTCGCCGGGGCAGCGGCCATATCATCAACATCATCTCGGTGGCGGGCAAGAGGCCTTACGCGCGTTGTGCCGCCTATTGTGCGGCAAAGTATGGCCTGCTCGGCTTCACCGAGGTGCTGCGCATGGAGGTGCGCAAGCAGGGGATACGCGTCACGGCTGTTTTTCCTGGGGCAACGGACACGCCAGGCTGGGGGGCGGAAGACGAGCGCCGGGCCCTGATGATGCGCCCGCAAAGCGTGGCCCAGGTAGTAGTGGCAGCTTGCTTTGCCCCTCCAGACGTCATGCCCGAAGAGACTGTGCTGCGGCCGGTGCCGGGTGACCTGTAGACCACTACGCAGAGCCAGCACGGGAAAGGGAGGCTTGTGGAACAGCCGGATGCGTGGAAGGGATATCGGGGCAGGGCGCGCGCCAAGCTTCGGGAGACCAACGTGCACGTCTGGAGCGACGTGGTCCTTCACTCCACCAAAGGAGACTTTAAGGGCATCATCTTGCCCAGGAGTGAAAATGCCGACGACGAGCATATCGTGCTCAAGCTGCACAGCGGCTACAATCTCGGCATTCATGTGGACAACGTGGTGAGCATCGAAGAGGTCGGCTACAAGGAGGCGCACTATCGCATCCCGGAGCGGGAGTTTCCGCACGATGACGCCAAACCGGATGTGACCCTGCTCGGTACCGGCGGTACCATTGCCAGCCGCCTGGACTATCGCACAGGCGCCGTGATCCCAGCCTTCACGCCCGGGGAGCTCTACGGAGCCGTGCCCGAGCTCGCCGACATCTGCAACTTGAAGACCACCAAGCTCTTTGGTGTGTTCAGCGAAAACATCGAGTCGCACCATTGGATCACCATCGCCAATGTCATCGGCGAGGAGATCCGCAACGGGGTGGACGGCATCGTCATTGGCCACGGCACCGATGTGATGCACTACACGGCTGCTGCGCTCACCTTCATGGTGCAGAAGCCGCCCGTGCCCATCGTCATGGTGGGCTCGCAACGCTCCAGCGACCGCCCGTCCAGCGATGCGGCCCTCAACCTGATCAACGCGGTGCGCACTGCTGCCTATGGCGACATCGCCGAGGTGATGGTGTGCATGTTCGGCCCCACCAGCGACCAGTACGACCTGCTCCACCGCGGCACCCGCGTGCGCAAGATGCACTCCAGCTACCGCAACACCTTTCGCACCATTGGCGACATTCCCTTGGCCATGGTGTGGCCGGCCCGCTTTCAGTACTTGACCGACGACTACCAACGCCGCCGCCAGGATCGGGGGGTGCTGATCGACGCCGTGTTCGAAGAGAAGGTCAGCATCGTGTACTACTACCCAAACATGATGCCCGACATCATCGATTCGCTCACCGACCACGGCTACAAGGGCATCGTGATTGCCGGCACCGGAATGGGGCACGTCAACCGCAAGATCAACCAGGCGCTCAAGCGGGCCATCGACAAGGGAGTCACGGTGGTCATGACCGTGCAGACGTTGTGGGGCTACGTGCAGATGTACGTGTACGACACCGGCCGCGACCTGCTGGACTTGGGCATCATTCCGCTTGGCAATATGTTGCCGGAGACTGCCTACTGCAAGCTCGGCTGGGTGTTGGCGCACACCACCGAGCCGGAGAAGGTCCGCCAGATGATGCTCACGCCCATCAACCACGAAACTACCGAGCGTGAGCCCATCAACGGCTATCTCATCCTGCAGGGTGGGATTCCGGAGGTCGAAGAGTTTCTCCGTCGGGTGAGGAAATGAGGCGCGGGCCGGGGCCCTGTTCAAGAGTGCTGGCTGCCGGTTCGCTGGCCATTGCCATTGCTTTGGCGGATTGTCCTGCTTGCCTAGCCGGTCTGCTCTTGGGCGTGCGCGGCATTGGCGGAGGCGGCTTGATGTCCGCTTTCCGCCGGCACGACACCAACAAACTCTGCAACGGCAGCGCAGGCATCTGGGGAGAAAAGAGGCTGGCACCCTTGGCTTCCCTGCTCTGGAGGTGAACTATACCACCATGGGGGGCGTGCTTCAGGACAAGGCCATGTACGGCAGCGAGGGCGTATACGCCTACGATTTTACGTTGCGCTGGGCGTTCATCGAGGTGCCGGTGATGCTGGCCTTCGAGGTGCCACTCGCCAGGGGGCTGAAGGGCGTGTTTTTCTCTGGCCCCGCGCTGCTGCTGTATCAGCGTGACCTGTGCAGGATGCACAAGGGAGAGTACCTGCACCCGTGGGAGCCCGGGGAGCGATGGGAGTACATATGGCTCTATGAGTACCGCCCTCTTGAGCTTCGCCGCAAGCGGTGGGGCTACCACATCGGCATTGGCCTCCGCAGCACTGCAGGCTTGCTCTCGGCCGACTACTTCCAGTTGGACGGCGAGATCGCTGACATGGTGACCTCTATCTACCGCGTGGACCGGCGGGTACATGGTCTGCGCCTGATGGTGCGCTGCGACCTGGCCCGCATTTTCTGCCGGGGGAACCGACCATGAGAAGCGGCCTGGCTTGCACCATGTGCGCACTCGCCCTGTGCTTGCCAGCCTTGCTGCAGGCACAAAGCGGGATGACGGTCAAGTCCGGGTGGAGCGTTTCGGCGTTTCGCGACCGCGACCACTCCCTCAATCCGGGTGTGGTTCTGGCAGTGGAGAAAGAATGGTCCTTGCGCGCGCGCACCTCCCTGTCGCTGGAGATCGCCTATGTGACCCGGGGCGGCCTTTTCAGAGATAAACTGGTGGGAGCCTGCTCTGTGGGCACACCGCTCACGTGGCGCTCGCAGGTCTGCTCAATGGGCTTTGTCGAGCTTCCCCTCCTCTGCCGGTTTCAGCTCAAGCCATCGGCGAGGTGGAAATGGCAATTGGTCGGCGGCATGTCGCTGGCGCTGGCAGTGCACGACAACACGGAGGTGCTCCGCTCCCAGGAGATCCCCAACTCCTACGACCCATTGACCGGCAGGCCCGTTGTGTTACCGGATTACGTCTGGGACGATGGTAGGCTGTTTTCCCCGGCGGAAAACTCTACATTCGTGGCTCATGCACGGCTCAGTCTCAAGAGGGGTTTCTACCACCTCGAGCTCCGTTACGCTCGCCCTCTGGGTGGTCGGTCACAGGCCGGGGGTGTTGACCTTGACGGCAAACCTTACCATGCCTTGGGCATCACGCTTGGGGTGTGGCTCCCCAAGAAGGCGCCGAGGCTGGACAGCAAAACGAGGGAGTGACATGACAGGAAACATCCCGACCTTCCTTGTGCAGGCGAAGACCTTGCCCGAGACCTGGGAGAACGCCGTGCTGAAGTGCTGGCACGACGGGGTGGACATCCGCACCGAGTACGACAAACCCGAGGACCCTCCCAGCAAGGACTGCACCATGGTGATGGTGGTGGAGGACCCTTTCGCCGAGCCACGTATCCATCGCGCCTTCCCAGGCGGCCTGGAGGACCTGGAGATCTATCGTCAGGAAGTGGTGGAAGGCGTGCACGACCACTGGATCTGCCCAGAGGAGGGCAAGTGGACCTACACCTACCACAAGCGCCTGTTTGCCTATGAGATGGAAGGGGAGGTTATCGACCAGATCAACTATCTGATCGAGAAGCTGGCTGCGGTCGGCTATTCTCGGCGGGCCCAGGCCATCACCTGGAACCCCAAGACCGACCCGCCCACCTACGACCCGCCATGCCTGCAAAGGGTATGGTGCAGGATGCTGGCCGACGAGGGCGGTGACCTGGTGCTGAACATGAACACCCACTGGCGCTCGCGGGACGCCTACAAGGCGGCTTACATGAACATGTTCGCGCTGACGGACCTGCAACGCGCGATTGCCGAGCGCTTGGCGGAGAGGCTGGGCAGGCGGGTCAAGGTCGGGCGCTATGTGGACATTGCCGACAGCTTCCACATCTACGGCAGCTATTTCTGGGAGTTTGCCGGGTTCCTGCGGAGCGTCAAGGAGCGCAGCTTCGCCGAGCGCACTTGGCACTCGGATTTTGCCCAACCAATGTTCGAAGAGGCCCGTCGGCGCCTGGCCGCAGAGAAAAAGTAGGAGCCGCCTGCAAAGGCCTTTCTATGGAGACGGATAGGGCGAACAAGGATGAGGTATGCCATGGAATGCAAGAACTTTGCAAAGAATATGGAGCGCTGCAACTGTTCGTATGAACCGTGCCCGCGCAAGGGTTACTGCTGCGAGTGCCTTCTCTATCATCGCCGCATGAATGAGTTGCCCGCCTGCTTCTTTCCTGATGAGGTAGAACGCACCTGGGATCGGTCGCTGCGCAGGTTTCTCTCACTGCAACGATGACCCGCGACAAGGCGAAGGCTTTCACCAGCATCGTCTTTGACCTGGACGGGACGCTGTTGGACACCGCGCCCGATGTGCACCTCTGCTCGAACCTGGCCTTGCGCGCCATGGGACTGCCGGAGATCTCCCTGGCGCAGGCGAGGGCATCCATCGGGCCTGGACCGGACAATTTTGCACGCGTCACCCTCGGCGAAGAAAACATGCACCGGTTCGGCGAGTTCATCGCGCTGTTTCGCCAGCTGTACAGTGACCGCTGCCTGGTCAGCACGCGCCCTTTTCCCGGTGTTATGGATATGCTGCAAAGCCTGCAGGGTCATCGTCTGGTCGTGGCCACTAACAAGCCGGGGCCGTACACGAAGCGCATTCTTGCCGGATTGAACATGGAGCCTTACTTCGACGTGGTGATCTGTCCTGAGGAGGTGACACATCTGAAACCGCATCCGGAGATGATCCTGACGGCCATGGCGCGCACCGCCGCGACTCCGGAAACCACCCTGGTTGTGGGGGACACCGACAACGATATCATTGCCGGCAAGGCCGCCGGGGCCCGCACGTGCGCGGTGACCTGGGGCTATGGGCCGCGCGCGACGTTGGAATCCCTCGGGCCGGACTTTGTCATCAGCCGGGCCGCAGAGCTCTTCAGCCTCCTGCGCCGAAGGCAGGGTGGCGATGATATTCGTCAAAGGGACTGAAGAGCCCTGGCGAGCTCGCGTGCAAGACACTGGCTGATGCTTGTTCCTGCGGCCGACTCCTGAGAGGCCTTGAGTCTGGGGGAGGTTGACTTCGGGCAGGCCCTGCGCCTAACGATTGTGTTCGGCCGCCGACATCCTGGCGCAGAGATTTCCGGGGCCCTTCTCCCCGTTTGTGCCATGGCTAACGAGTGTGCTGCGGAGGAAAGCGAAGATGGAAGAGGAAGGCTCAGTCTCTTGTCATGCGGAAATTGAACCGGGTAGGACATTGCCGACCTATGAGGGGTGCATTGTCTGCGGCAGCCGCCAGGCAAATGCAGCCACGCTGGGACTGAAGTTTGTGACGGATGAGCAAGGGGTGCACGTGGAGTGTGTTCCCTCGGAGATATACTCCGGTTACAAGGGGGTGGTGCATGGCGGCATCATCTGCGCGCTTCTGGACGAAACGATGGGCTGGTCGGTGGCCGTGGTGCGCAAGAAGTACTTTGTCACAGGCGAGCTGCACGTGCGTTTCCTGCGCCCCTTGCCGGTGGGACTGCGGGTCACGGTGCGCGGTCGGCCGGTGGCGCATCATCAGCGTTACTCGGTGGCCGCAGGCGAAATCATCGGCCCGGATGGCAAGGTCCATGCCGAGGCAACCGGCAAGTTCTACGTCATGCCCGATGATAAGGCTAGACAGGTGCGCGAGTACCTGACCTTTGCACCGGGGGACTGGGACTTCTTGGGGGAGGAGGAATGAGGTGCCTGACTCTCAGTGGGCGCTCATAGTCCTCGAGTGCCGACGGGAATGCGTGGCCTGACCCAGTGGGCGAGTCGCGAGCGCCTCGCTTTTCGAAATTCCGGGGAGGCTCCAAACTTCGCAGGGGTTACCAGGTGGCGCCCGCAGCATCGGCACTTTTCTGCAGCGGTTGCCAATTCGTAGCCGAGTCGTGAGGTGCTCCTTGGCTCACGGCCCTGGTCCTCAGGGCGGGCTGAAGAAGTGGCATGCGGCGCAGATCTGAGTGAGGGGCCATTAGTGATTACGCCCTAACGTTCCCGAGCTTTGCGAAGCCCAGCCCTCTATTCGTTTTGATTTTACCTCTAAACCACCGAATTTACCAATAACCGTATTTCTACCTTTCAGCCATAGTTTATGGGTTAGAGGGCTGGGTTTGGACGAACGAAGTGAGCCGCAAAGCCCGTGTTAGGCGAAACGGCGGCCAAGAAAATTTTTGCGGCTTGCTCTTTTTACTTTATCTCAAAATCAATCAACTCAAGAAGCTCGCCCAGTTTCACTTGCATCCCGGGGACTTCCTTAGAAACCCAGTATTCTTTGTCCCCTTCTTCATCTATTTCACCCTTAAATATTGTAAATATTGTACACTTCACCTTCTTATCTCCTACAGTAAACTCTTTTTCTCCAGCATACTCCCATACCACTTTTGCCTCTTTTTCTCCTTCATCTTGCTGTGATGCTTTAACAACCCCGCGATCGAACAAAAACGGCACCTCATCAGAAAGCCATATTTTCGCAGTGTACTTTTCCTTTACATCCTCATATTCAATAACCTTACATCTAAATTTTTTACCAGCAAGGGTTATATCTTCCTCAGATGTCTTAATAACCTTAATTTGCCCTTCTTCTTCCTTGGGTTTCAGTGAAAGATGCTCTTCTACTGAAGATGAAGGCATACCAGGTATTTCTGTTTCTGTTACTACTACAACCTCCTCTGCAGTCTTGCTTTTCAAGGTTTTCTTTATTACCGCTTCCATTTCTCCCATTCTCATCTTATACTTCACCCAACTTCCTTCTTTAAAGTTAACCCAACATGCACCTGGCTTTTCACGCGGTATCTCCTGACTAAAAGCAAGAGTAGGAAAAAGGACTGCGATTGTGACCAATGCCACCATTATTGTTGCGATTTTGCCTTTCATGACTTACCTCCTTCTGTTTTTGGGTGGTGTTATTCACCGATTCTCCTCCAATCAAACCGAGCGATTTTATCCCACCCTCAATAAAACGCTCCGCATCTGATTGGATTCCCCTCATCCGTCTTAACATCACCTCCTTTCTTTGCCGCCGCTTCGCCTAACGTGTGCACAAACAATGCAGTATTTTTGCGAACATATAAAAACCGAATTGAAAGTAAGCAAAAATATTGAGTCACAATAATTCATCATAATGAAGCAACATTGTTTGTGCTGTTAGTTGCATTTGCCCATCACCTCAGTAAGACAAGTTTCTTCGTCTCGACAAACGAACCAGCTTGCAAACGGTAGAAATACACACCGCTCGGCAAACCTGCCGCATTCCATTGTCGTGCATACATTCCAGCAGACAACTCCTCTGAAATGAGAGTCGACACTTCTCTTCCCAAAGCATCAAATACTTTCAGTATTACAAACGACTTCGATGGAAGACTAAAGGAAATAGTCGTCGCTGGATTAAACGGGTTCGGAAAGTTTTGACCAAGACTGAAATGAATCGGCAAGCCAGTTTCGGGCCCTTTCACTGAGGTAATCATCTCCGACAACGGCCGTCTCCACAC